>JAFWFQ010000018.1 GCA_017515535.1 Parasporobacterium sp.
CAAGAACCTGATGGCTGACCGGAATCGCACCTACGGAATTCAAGAAATTGGAGAAAACAATATCCTGGGTCATGACCTTAAGTCCTTTCAGGTCTTCCGGTTTTTCAATGTTAATATCATTGTGGCACATTAAAGCAGATCCATAAATAGCGCTGGTTGAAAACGGCTTAATATTCTGATCTGTAAACTCTTTCATCATCATTTCATTATTCTGTTTCAAAATAACGTCACGAACGATATCATTTGCGGTTAAAATGTCCTGATATCCTGCAAACGGAAGTGCGCAAAGCTGTGTTGTATAAACAAACTGTGCCGGGTAATTGGAGAGCGTGATGTCAGAAATATCTGCCAGTCCGTTTCCGAGTCCGTCAAGCGCTTCTGTCAGGGAAAGAAGTCCATTGATATAATACGGCTCAAATTTAACTTTGCCGCCTGTACGCTGCGTGATACGCTCAAACGCATCCATCATATAAACGTTGTTATAATCCGGGGATGCAAAGTTGACTGTAAGCGTCATCTCCGGGCCAGTATACTCGCCTGTATCCACATAGACTGTACCAGAAGATCCTGATCCTGCCGCGCCGGAACCGGCAGGTGCCGGGCTGTCGCTTCCGCCACAGGCTGCAAGCATGCCAACTGCGAAAATACATACAAGTGCCAATGCGACTACTCTTTTTAAATGCTTCATAGTTTTCCTCCTGTTTGATTGCTTTTGTTTATTAGTGAACCGCATTCCGCGATCTACTTCATATGATTAGGAATAAAGGTTGCGATTTCCGGGAAGATGATCATCAGTGCCAGTACGAGCAAATCTACTGCGATAAACGGCAATACGCCCTTAAAGATTTTATGTACCGGCATCTTTACAATTCCCGCCATCGTATATACAGTCATTCCGACCGGCGGTGATATCGATCCAAGCGCCATAAGCTTAACAATAAAGCAGCCAAGCCAGATCGGATCGAAGCCGATCGCTGTCAGCGCCGGATACAGGACCGGAACGGTCAGTACGACCATCGGAACTTCCGGAAGGAACATTCCGAGGATGAAATACAGGATGACCATTGCGATCGCAATGACCCATTTTGGTACCGTAAGGCCTGCAATAAAGGAAGCAAGCATGGTCGGTACACGGCTGACACTCATAAACTGTACGAAAATATAGGTCGCCGCCATGATAAAGAAGATCATGCCGCAAAGGATTGCTGTATCTTTTACCGCTTTCACAAGATTATTGACTTTACACTGACGGAAGATGATCGACAGGACAATGGAACCAAACGCGCCGATTGCACCTGCCTCTGTTGAGGTAAACCATCCCATATAGATTCCGCCGAGGACCAGAACCATAAGGATAAAGATCGGAAGAACTTTCAGGATCGTTTTTCCTTTTTCTCCCCAGCCTGTCTTCGGTCCTTTCGGTCCCTTCGCCGGATTCAGTTTACAAAGCAGCCAGATCAGGATGATATAAAGAATGATCTGAACAACTCCAACACCGATTCCAGACATGAATAAGGTTCCGATTGAATTTTCTGTTAAAATACCGTACATCATGAATCCGATGCTTGGCGGGATCAACAATGCTAACGGCGCTCCGGCAGCGGTTGCTCCTGCTGCAAAGGTTTCCTGATATCCGTTCTTTTTCATCTCCGGCATTGCGATCCGGCTCATGATCATAACGCCGATGTTCGCGCTTCCGCATACCGCGCCTAAGATACCGCATGCAACGACGGTCGCGCTTGCCAAGCCGCCGCGGAAATGTCCGAGCCAGGCATAGGCCGCGGAATAAAGATCTTTTCCCATCGTGGTCTCTGCGATGACCATTCCCATCAAAGTAAATAAGGGGATGACCGTAAACGTATAAGAATTCAGGTTCGCAAAAGGCGCTGAACTTAAAACTCCCAGTGCGACAGGTACGTTTTTGACCAGACAAATCCCAATAAAGCCTACTAATGTTAAAGCAGCTCCAACCCACATCTTGCAGGCAAGAAGAACCAATAAGGCGATGATTCCGAGAATTCCGACTAATTCTGCATTCATGACTCATCCTCCTTTTCTTTCTGTTCTATTGTTTCTGCCTCTCTGATCGCAACAGAGATCTTGTCGCCGGCAGGAATCTCTTCTGCCGCTTTTTCCACATCTTCAGGTTTCGCCGGAGCCCCTTTCTTTCCAAAAACGAAAACCGGATCCATTGTTCCAAGCGTAACCTCTTTTTCGTACTCTCCTTTTGATGCGGAAACAATTTTCCGAATGATCGTTGCAATGATCGTAAGCGCACCGACGGCATAACTCAGTCCGAATAAGGCAACAAACGGCCACTGTGCAACTTTGACCGAGGTCCAGGCAACGTTGTTGACATGCTGCTTCACTGCATAGACAAACTGCTGTCTGCAAAGAAGTATGACTACCGCAAGTGTGACCAGTAAAATAACAATGTCAAAAATAACCTGTGCCTTTGGCTTCAGTCTTGAAGTCAGCATATCGACTTCGACCATTCGCCCGCTTAAGATTGCAGCGCCCATCGCGGTCATATTGCATACCAGCATGATCTGTGCCCATTCTGTCGCGCCTGTGATACCCGCATGAAAGACCACTCTGGCGACGACATCTGCAACCATCAGCAGCATCATCAAAATGATCAGGATCATGCATATCCACGTAAAGACACGGCAGATACCACGAATGACTTTCATTTTCTCCTCTCCTTTTTCTCCTGTAGCTATATGTTTTTACGTTCCTAGAACGGTACAACTCCCTGTGGAGTAATGATGTCTGCTGTATCCGTAAAGTTAACGATCATGGTTCCTTCTCTGGTTCTGCGTTCTTCCCAGTAACCATCAACCGGTTTGTCCAACTCTACGCCTTCCTCTTCGATCATCTTTTTGCGGATCAGTTTCGGGTCAATGTCGCGGATCCTCTTTCCTTCTTTGACTGCAATCTCCGCAGCCAATGCAGCTGCCTGACCTGTCCCCATTGATGGAGCAATGACCCGGACACCACCGCAGGAATCAAACTCTGCAGAAACGCATCTTCCTGCGAGAAGAAGATTATCGACACCCAAAGGGATCAGGGAACGGAACGGGATCTCACAATAGTCTCTCGGATTCGGACGGCATTCTACTCCCGCCGGAGTTCCGAAACGATGCATTTCATACCCTTCAAACCGGTCATCATGAAGGGTTACAGTCGGCTCTTCCGGTTCCGTCATATGGATATGACGCTTAAATCCCTGAACAGGGCTTGTCGGATGATGGGTATCAAAAAATTCCGGAAATCTTACGATACCGTCTTCAAATTTCCGTGCACATGCAACATCCGATGCTTTGAAGACATATTCACCGATGATCCGTCTGGAATCTCTGACACCGTGTAAATTTCCGATGCCGGAAACTTTCGCCCGTTCAAATCCCGGAATCCATTTATTAAAGAATTTCTCAAGGAACAGGATCTGCTGATGCTGTTCAACGATCTGCCTTGTCAGGTCTTCCACATCTGTGTTGTGATTAAAGAAACTATGACAGGTCATAACTGAAACATCGATGGAATCCTCCGGGAATCCCGGGATCGGATACATTAATGCAGACGGAAAAACAAAATACGGAAGATCTCCTGCCTCAACTGCTTTCTTTTCCATATCGTGATATAAGCCATAGCAGTCTACTTTTCCTTTTTCCTGGATCTGTTTCTTTGCCCACTCCCCGTTTGCTTTCTGGTAAGCTGCCCAGTTGACATTCGTGAAGCGGAATGCAAGCGTTGTTCCCATATTTAATCCCATAAACTCAGGACTGCCCTCTTCAAACGGTGCGCCGGCTGCTGCCGCAACATCGCCGTCGCCTGTTGCATCGATATATACCTTCGCAGAGATTTCCATACGTCCTGACTTACTATAAGCAATGACACTTTTTATGTTCTTTCCGTCATCTTCCATATTGACGTCAACAACGTGCGTTCCGTACAGGATCCGTCCGCCGTGCTCATGGATCATTGTTTCTAATAAGATTTTTGCCTTATCCGGATCAAATAACGGGAGGTGCGGCCGCCACTGGCCATACCCCTCTTCAATACAGCGGTTGATCCATTCCAGACTCAGTCCTTCCACTTGTCCCGCAATTCCGGTTACATAGTTATTTGTTGCAAGTCCTCCAAGAGAGATTCCATATTCCAGTAACAGGACTTTCAGGCCTCTTCTGGCGGCAACGATTGCGGCGGCTGCCCCTGCGACGCCACCGCCACAGACTAACACATCTGTATTGAACTTCCGTGCGTCATAATTGTTTACCATTCCCTGCTCCTTTCTGATCATTAAAAGTCGTCAAAGTATACTTTTCGTTATGATTTCATGATGAATTCGTATTAAAAATATGATAAACTTTACAGTAACTACAAGGTCAAAGGAAAAATTGACGAAATAGGAAGGACTCGTTTGTGAAAAGCACTGAATTTGGACACCGTTTTTCTGTAAAAGAATTTGCTGATGCATGTGGAGTAAACCGGGGCACTTTATATCACTATGAAAAAGAAGGCCTGATCACCCCAAAAGTAGAGGAAGAGAATCATTACAGATATTACTCATCCAGAGATTTTTATCTGTTTCAATATATTGCACACCTGAGAAGGATCGGTCTGTCGATCCATGAGATCAAAAAATGCGTGGATAACCGGTCGGTTCCTCAGTATCTGAAGGCATTAGATTACAGCCAGCAGCGATGTGTGGAACAGATTGCGCAGCTTCAGGACCGTTATAATACGGTTATGACCGGCGAGAGCACTACGGTCGAGTCTTTCCGGAAACCGCTTCACGTACCAAAGCTTGAGATCTGCAAGGAAGAATATTTCTATGCCACTCCGTTTAACGGTTCCTACTCCTCGATCGAAACGCTGAAACAGATCCATATCCATATGACGGATCCCGTTGTTTGTACCTCTCCAAAACGTCCGATCCTGATTTTTTTATTACCAAAAGAAAAACTAATGAGTGGAAACTATGTACAGAATCTGATCCTGACCCAGATTGAAAGTCCGGAAGATATCCCGGAAGATCGCCTTCATGTAAAACCGGAAGGACTGTATCTGCACTATTGTTTCGGCAATGATCTGATCAGTGCCGATCATGATAGCCGGGATGGTTGTTTTACTACTTTTAAAAATTATGCAACTGACCACAATTTTACGATCACCTCAGACCTTTACTGTTATGACCTTATCGGACCTTTTTTGACTGACCATACCGATGAATTTCTGATTGAATTTATGGCCAGGGTCGATTTCTGAAAATACAAGCAAAAAAGGATACTCTCCCCTCTCTCCTTGATCCCGAATAAAAACCAAGGGCTGGCGATTTCACGCCAGCCCTTTTCATACTGTTAAAACAGAATTCCGGTTTATTTCTTAGCTGCTTTGTACTCTTTGATTGCTTCGGTCAGTTCCGGTACGATCTTGAACAGATCGCCTACCAGACCGTAGTCAGCAGCATCAAAGATCGGTGCGGTCTCATCTTTGTTGATTGCAATGATAAGATCAGACTCTTCCATACCTGCAAGGTGCTGGATCGCGCCGGAGATACCACATGCAACATAGATCTGAGGACGAACGGTTTTACCGGTCTGTCCGACCTGCATGTCTTTCGGCATCCAGCCTGCGTCAACCACTGCACGGGAGCAAGCAACTTCGCCGCCAAGTGCATCAGCAAGATCTCTTAAGATCTGGAAATTCTCCGGACCGCCAAGTCCACGTCCGCCGGATACTAAGATCTTCGCATCCATGATGTCAACCGCTTCGCCGACTGACTTCACGATGTCAAGGATCTCAACGTATTTATCGTTCGGAGTAAAGCCCGGATTGTACTCGATCACTTCTGCCTTAGCGCCTTCTACCTTTTCCTGTCTCTGCATAACGCCGGGACGGACAGTTGCCATCTGCGGACGATTATCAGGACATGCGATCGTTGCGATCGTATTTCCGCCGAATGCAGGACGAGTCATCAGTAACTGGTTATGCTTCTGCTCTTTTCCCGGAATCGGATTCAGCGGGAAATCACCGATATCGAGCTGTGTGCAGTCTGCGGTCAGACCGGTCGCAACTCTTGCGGATACACGGGGGCCGAGGTCACGGCCAATCGGTGTTGCTCCGACTAACATGATTTCCGGTTTGAATTCATTGATTGCACTTGCAAGAGCATGTGCATAAGGCTCGGTTCTGTAATCCTTAAGTTCCGGATCATCGATCACGATAACTTTATCTGCACCATATTCTGCCAGCTGGTCAGCAAGATCTTTGATTTCATAGCCGATCACAACTGCCGTAACATCTGTGCCTAAATCTTTTGCTAATACATTTGCTTTGCCGAGAAGTTCGAACGCGATTCCGCTGAGTTTTCCATCGACCTGCTCTGCAAAGATATATACACCTTTATAATCTTGAATATTCATCTTTGTTCGCTCCTTTCTCAGCTTAAATTGCGTGTTTCTCATCCAGCTTGCCCATCAGGTAAGCAACTGCTTCCTTCGGATCAAGCTCGACCTTCTCGCCTGCGCCCTTACGGACTTTATCGGATGCTTTAGCGATCTTTGTCGGGGATCCTGCAAGACCAATATTTGCATCATCAAGATCCTTAAGATCCGCTCTTCCCCAGACAGTAATCTCAGCATTAACTGCATCAACGATACCTGCCGGTGTCATGTAACGAGGCTCAGCGAGCTCGCCAAGAGCAGTGATCAGGCAAGGCATTTTTGCCTTAAGAACGTGATATCTGTCATCATACTGACGCTGAACGATTACATAATCGCCATCGATCTTGATATCCTGTACATAGGAGATGACCGGGATATCCAGATGTTCGGAGATCTGCGGTCCAACCTGCGCGGTATCACCATCGATTGCCTGGCGGCCGGTAATGATCAGGTCATAATCCAGATTGCGGATACCTGCAGCAATTGTAGAAGAAGTTGCCCATGTATCTGCTCCGCCTAATACTCTGTCTGTAATAAGGATCGCTTTGTCAGCACCCATAGCAAGAGCTTCCATTAAAACGTCCGTTGCTTTCGGAAGACCCATTGTAATAACGGTAACTTCCGCACCATACTGATCTTTCAGCTGCAGTGCAGCTTCCAAACCTGCTTTATCATCCGGGTTCATGATTGCCAGCATAGCAGCTCTGTTTAATGTTCCATCCGGATTAAACTGAACTCCACCTTTTGTGTCAGGAACCTGTTTAATACATACTACGATTTTCATATTCCACACGCTCCTTTCCTATGCCAGTAAGTTACCCGAGATAACCATTCTCTGGACTTCACTTGTTCCTTCGTAGATCTCGGTGATCTTCGCATCACGCATCATACGCTCTACATCGTATTCACGGGTGTAGCCGTATCCGCCGTGAAGCTGAACTGCCTTCGTTGTAACTGCCATTGCTGCTTCAGCTGCAAAGAGTTTTGCCATTGCTGCTTCAACAGAAAATACTTTCTGAGTATCTTTTGCGATTGCTGCTTTATAAACTAAGTTTCTTGCAGCTTCTACTCTCGTTGCCATATCCGCAAGCTGGAACTGTGTATTCTGGAACTTCGCGATCGGTTTTCCGAACTGCTTACGTTCTTTGACATAGTTCACTGTGCAGTCTAATGCACCTGCTGCGATTCCGAGTGCCTGTGCAGCGATACCAATACGTCCGCCGTCAAGCGTCTTCATTGCAAGAGAGAATCCTTTGCCTTCTACGCCGAGCATATTTTCCTTCGGGACGATGCAGTCCTGGAAGATGATCTCGGTTGTGGAAGAAGCACGGATACCCATTTTCTTTTCCAGTGTTCCGACAGAGAATCCCGGGAAATCCTTCTCAACGATAAATGCGCTGATACCCTTGGTTCCCATTGATTTGTCTGTCATTGCGAAAACTACGAAAGTCTCAGCAACACCACCGTTTGTGATAAAGATCTTAGATCCGTTCAGGACATAGTGGTCACCGTCAAGGACCGCTTTTGTCTGCTGACCGGAAGCATCTGTACCTGCACCCGGCTCAGTAAGGCAGAAAGCACCAACTTTCTTACCTGATACAAGATCCGGAAGGTATTTTGCCTTCTGCTCATCCGTTCCGAACTTGTAGATCGGGTCTGCACAAAGGGATGTGTGTGCGGAAACGATAACGCCTGTTGTACCGCAAACCTTTGAAAGTTCTTCAACAAGAAGTACATAAGTTAATGTGTCACAGCCCTGTCCGCCAAACTCTCTCGGAATCGGAACACCCATCATTCCGTATTTTCCCAGCTTCTGAACAGTTTCCAGTGGAAAGCGTTCTGTTTCATCGATTTCCTGCGCAAGCGGCTTAACTTCGTTCTGTGCGAAATCGCGGAACAAAGTTCTGGCCATCTCGTGCTGCTTGTCTAAAGTGAAATCCATTTTTCCGTTTTACCTCCTATTTACTATAGTCGTAAAAGCCCTTTCCGGTCTTAACACCAAGAAGACCTCCACGTACCATTTTTCTAAGCAGAATGTGTGCGCGATATTTGGAATCGCCTGTTTCTTTATATAAAACATCCATAATAGCAAGGCAAACGTCAAGACCAACCATATCACCTAAAGCAAGAGGTCCAATCGGGTGGTTGCAGCCGAGTTTCATTGCATTGTCAATGCCTTCTACGGATGCGATACCCTCTGCATAGATGCAGATTGCTTCGTTGATCATCGGGATAAGGATTCTGTTAACTACGAATCCAGGTCCTTCATTTACCTGTACCGGAGTTTTACCGATTTCTTCAGAGATCGCTACGATCTTATCAACGATTTCCTGCGGAGTCGTTGCGCCTGCAATAACCTCAACGAGTTTCATTACAGGAGCCGGATTGAAGAAATGCATACCGATCATCGGTCTGTCAAGTCCAGCGCCAATCTCTGTAATAGAAAGAGATGAAGTATTTGTTGCAAAGATGCAGTCCTTCGGAACGATGTCCTGAAGCTCTTTGAAGGTCTGCTTTTTGATCTCCATGTTTTCAATTGCAGCTTCTACAATAAGATCACAGTCTGTGCAGATGTCTTTTGTGCCTGTCGTGATCTTTGCAAGGATCGCGTCAGCATCTGCCTGCTCCATTTTGCCTTTTGCAATACGTTTCTCAAAGCCTTTTGCGATTTTCGCTTTGCCGCCTGCAGCAAACTCATCGTTAATATCGGTAAGTCTTACCTCATAACCTTCTGTCTGAGCAAATGCCTGCGCGATTCCAGATCCCATTGTTCCTGCACCAATAATACCAACGATCATTTTAAATTCCTCCTAATACTTTTATTTTGCGGCTGCCATTTCCCCATTGCAGCCGGATTAATAGTTTTACTGTTGTAATTATTTGTTTTTAAATCCTTCTACTTTTCTCTTCTCAAGGAACGCTTTCATGCCCTCAATCTGGTCTTCTGTTGCGAAGCAGCTTCCGAACAGCTTCTCCTCAATTACGATAGCTGCATCCATGTCAACCTGGAGACCTTCATTGATTGCTTTCTTGCATGCGCGAACCGCGATCGGAGCGTTGCGTGCGATCTTAGCTGCCATTTTCTCAGCTGCCGGCATCAGTTCATCGATCGGATAAACTGCACTTACAAGACCAAGAGTCAATGCTTCCGGAGCCTTGATATTAGAAGCGGTATAGATCAGCTCTTTTGCTTTACCCGGATTAATGATCCGTGCAAGACGCTGTGTTCCGCCAAATCCCGGAGTAATTCCAAGTCCTACCTCTGGCTGTCCAAACATAGCATTTTCGGAGCAGATACGGATATCGCAGCTCATTGCGATCTCATTTCCGCCGCCAAGAGCAAAACCGTTCACTGCTGCAATAACAGGAACCGGGAATGTTTCGATCTTTCTGAAAACATCATTTCCGCGTTTTCCGAAAGCTTCACCTTCCTCTACAGACAGAGTGCTCATCTCGCCGATATCAGCACCGGCAACGAACGACTTCTGACCTGCACCTGTCAGAATGACTGCACGTACGACGTTTGTATCGATGGCATCGAATACACTGTCTAATTCTGCAAGAACATCAGAATTCAGAGCATTTAATGCCTCCGGTCTGTTGATCGTAACGATTGCATAGCCTTCTTTTTGCTCATACAATACAAATCCCATAATAAATACCTCCTTGTAGCAAATTTTACAAAGACATTATAACATCAAAAGCCCGATTGTATACAAATAAAAACAGCTTGATATTTTTTTAACAAAATTGATTCTATTTTAGCATAATTCATCGGGCTTTCTATGAATAATACGAGGTTTTTTGTAATATATTGTCAACATTGAAAGGTGGTTTGTATAAAATTTATACGTTCAGAGACACAAATCACCCTTAAAGACGTGCGAATTCACACCCGCAGTAGACCTGGCGGTAAAGATCGATTTCTTTAGATAGTTCGATAGATTTGAGATATCCGTTCTTTTTCTTGAAGTCAGATTCAAGCCAGACGGCATTTCCGGAGGACGCCTCGGTTTCATGACCGACGCGGTTTAAGATCATTGCGTTTTTATGAGGGCTGACGGTCAGGGTTGTTCCATAATAGTCAAAGCCCTTTTCTTTTGCCAGCTGAGCCGTTTTTTCGAGTCTTAACCGGAAGCATTCTTCACATCGTGCGCCGCCTTCCGGCTCACCTTCAAGGCCTTTGACTGCCGAAAGGAACTCTTCATGGTCATAAGGAAGCGTCAGAAGTTCTACGCTTCCCGGGTATACGGTATCGATCAGCCGTTTCTGTTCGGAAAGCCTGTGTGCATATTCCTCTTCCGGATCAATGTTCGGATTATAATAAAAGACGGTAATATGAAAATAGTCCTTCAGATAATCAAGGACATACGAGCTGCATGGTCCGCAGCAGCTATGAAGGAGCAAAGAAGGAGTCTTTGAAGACTCCTTTATTGTTTCTAAAAGCTCATCGAGTTTCTTTTGGAAGTTTTTTTTCTGTTCCATATCTCCACTTTCCGCTTTTTTTCAGTTCCTGATACTTATGGTAAGCCTGTTCCAGGATCATTCTTTCATTCTCGTATTTCAGAAGAAAGATTGCCTCATGGTACTTATAAAAACCGGAATCGGTAAAAAATTCTTCCCTTTGGGGTTTGCTGTAGTAGCTGTCGCCTGCCATCAGATACCAGTGGACGGTCTTGCTGATCGTATCTGCCGGCGTATTGAACTCATATTCACTGGTTCCGAGATACTCCACGATCTTCCCGTTCGCCCCGGTCTCTTCCTTAACTTCCCGGATAGCGGTCTCTTCATACTTTTCACCGGCCTCGACGGTTCCTTTCGGAAGCACCCAGCCAATGAACCGGTCATGATAATTTTTAAATAGTAATAGTATTTTCCCGCGATAGATGATTACCCCACCACAGCTCACTGCTTCTTTCATATACAGTCCTTCCTGTGTTTTATCTTAATCCGCCTATTGTACATGAACATGTGTAAACAGGTGGTCCTGGCAGTATTCATGGTTGCCTGCACATTTCGAACAATACCGGAAAGTCAGTTCCGGATTTGTCAGATTCGTCCTTCCGCAGATCGAACAGCGATGAACGATAACGCCCCCGGCAACATACGGTCCTCCGGAAGTTGTCCCTCCGTATGGATTTCTTCCGGTCTGCGTCCTGTTTTCCTGCATGCCCTGATTGACTTTCCTTCGGAAATCATTGCGTCTGTGGATTTCTTTCGGTGAAAGCTTCAGCTTTCTCGTTGCCAGGAAAAAGATCAGGAAGTTCAACAGAGAGATCACGATAGAAAACAGTTCTGTTACGATCATGATCTTTGCCGCTCCTGCTTCGATCCCGAACTGGGATATGATCGACTGGACTTCCTGGTTCGGAAGCGCAAACAGGGAAATGATCCCGCTTATGATCTGGACTCCGAGATAGATCAGGTCAATGATCGCCAGCCATTTGATCTTGATCGGCAGTACCCCGAAGAAGTAGATCCTGACATTCGGAAAAAGGACAGCAAAGGCCAGGAATGAAGCAAGATTGATATAATAGGTACTGACATTCATGGACATCCCCGTGATCCAATAGAAGATCATCGCGCCAAGTGTCATAAAGAACCAGCCCGAGAAAATATAAAGGTTATATTTAAACGCGCCGAGGTGTTGTTCCAGACTTCTTCCGATAAAGAAATACAGCAGAAACATGAAGATAATAAAGATACTGAGCCCTTGAGGAATCGTAAGGATCCAGGTAAACAGTCTCCAGACCTGTCCTTTCATGACCAGCGCCGGATCAAGTACGATATAGTTGTACAAGCCGAGGCGTGAGTTCGTAAAGTACAGGATATATCCGATCACATATCCGCCAAGAAGATAATAGATTAAGTTTTTAATGGCATACTTGCCGATTTTTCTTTCTATCTTATTTAACATGAGGCAGATTATAACACAGGCGTAAAAGACAAGGCAATCTATTTCTATGGTATCGATTATCTTGTCACAGAAGTTTCACAGATTGTTTCTTCCCTTTTTTCTACTATTATTATATAATCGGAAAGCTATGGACAATTTTTATCGACTCGGTGTGGATATTGGATCCACGACCGTTAAAATTGCGATATTAGATAGTGAAGATCAGGTACAGTTCTCCGACTACCGGAGACACTTTGCCAATATTCAGGAAACCCTTGCAGCCCTGGTCAAAGATGCTTCTGAAAAGCTTGGAAACGTCTGCCTCGCTCCGGTCATTACCGGATCCGGCGGACTACAGCTTTCCAAACATCTTGATGTTCCGTTTGTTCAGGAGGTTGTTGCGGTTTCTACGGCCCTTCAGTCTTATGCTCCGCATACCGACGTCGCGATCGAGCTCGGCGGCGAGGACGCGAAGATCATTTACTTTACCAATGGAATCGAACAGCGGATGAACGGAATCTGTGCCGGTGGTACCGGTTCCTTTATTGACCAGATGGCCGACCTGCTCCAGACTGATTCCATGGGGCTGAATGAATACGCAAAGAATTATAAAACGATCTACCCGATCGCTGCCCGCTGCGGTGTCTTTGCGAAGACAGATATCCAACCGCTGATCAATGAAGGCGCGACTCATGAAGATCTTGCCGCTTCGATTTTCCAGGCGGTTGTGAATCAGACGATCTCCGGTCTTGCATGTGGAAAACCGATCCGCGGAAACGTTGCGTTCCTCGGCGGACCGCTCCACTTCCTGTCAGAACTCCGGGGAGCCTTTATCCGGACGTTAAAACTGGAAGGACCTGCGATCATCCACCCGGATAACTCCCACCTCTTTGCGGCGATCGGATCCGCAATGAATGCGGACGATTCCTATACGATCATGGCGGAAGACCTCTTTAATCAGCTTGATCACGGGATCAAGATGGCCAATGAGATCAACCGCATGGACCCTCTCTTCTCTTCGTATGATGACTATCAGGAGTTTTCTGAGCGTCATGCGAAAGCAACGGTGAAAAAGGGTGATATCCGGAACTACCATGGAAACTGCTTCCTCGGGATCGATGCAGGTTCTACGACAACAAAGATCGCTGTTATCGATACGGAAGGAACACTTCTCTGGTCTTTCTACAGCAACAATAACGGAAGTCCGATCGAGACCGCGAAGCGGGCAATCCGTGAATTAAAAGAACTGATCCCGGAAGACAGTAAAATCGTCTACTCCTGCTCGACCGGTTACGGGGAGGCGCTTTTAAAGAGCGCGCTTATGATGGAAGAGGGGGAAGTTGAGACGGTTGCCCATTACTATGCAGCCCGTTTCTTCGACCCGTCCGTTGACTGCATCCTTGATATCGGCGGTCAGGACATGAAATATATCCGGATCAAGAACGGTGCGATCGATAACGTCCTTTTGAACGAGGCCTGCTCTTCCGGATGCGGCTCCTTTATCGAAAACTTTGCCGCTTCCATGAATTATACCGTCCAGGACTTTGCAAAAGCAGCGCTCTTTGCAAAGAGCCCGACTGACCTTGGGACCCGTTGTACGGTCTTTATGAATTCCAACGTAAAACAGGCCCAGAAAGAAGGCGCGGAAGTTGCGGATATTTCCGCCTGACTCAGCTATTCCGTTATCAAAAACGCTTTATATAAAGTTATCAAGATCGTAGACCCGAAAGAATTCGGCGAGAAGATCGTCGTCCAGGGTGGAACCTTCTATAACGATTCGATCCTTCGCGCGTTTGAGTTTATTACCGGCCGCGAAGTTGTCCGTCCGGACATCGCCGGGATCATGGGTGCGTTCGGCGCTGCCCTGATTGCCAGAGAACGTTATACGAACAGTAAGAAAGAGACAGGAAGCGCTCCTGCTACTACGCTTTTAAGCTTTGATGAGATCATCAATCTAGAGTTTAAAACAACGCTTGCGCGCTGCAAAGGATGTACAAACCATTGCCTCCTTACGATCAATAACTTCTCCGGCGGCCGGAAGTTTATCTCCGGAAACCGCTGTGAAAAGGGCCTCGGGAAAGAAAAGAAAGATGACAAAGTCCCGAACCTGTTTAAATATAAAAATGACCGGATCTTTAATTTCGAGCCGCTTCCGGAAGAATCTGCTCCGCGCGGCGTTGTCGGAATCCCAAGGGTCCTGAATATGTATGAGAACTTCCCGTTCTGGGCGACCTTCTTTAAGGAGCTCGGATACCGCGTTGTTCTCTCCCCTCCGTCAAACCGGAATATCTATGAGCTCGGAATCGAATCGATCCCGAGTGAATCAGAATGCTATCCGGCAAAGCTTGCCCACGGACATATCCAGTGGCTGATCAACGAAGGGATCCGCTATATCTTCTATCCGTCCATTGCTTATGAACGGAATGAGACACCGGATGCCAACAACCACTTTAACTGCCCGATCGTAACAAGCTATCCGGAGAATATTAAAAATAATGTGGAAGATCTGGAAAAATACAATGTCCATTTTGAACATCCGTTCCTGGCAATGACAGATTACCGGATCTTTACCGAAGGACTTGTGCGTGTCTTTGCAACGGAAGACTACGGCTTCTCTGCTCCGGAGATCATCTCCGCATCGAAAGCCGGGTGGAAAGTCCTGACGGATATTAAGAAAGAGATTCAGGATAAAGGCGAGGAAGTCCTGAAATGGATGGAAGAAACCGGAAACGAAGGAATCGTTCTTGCCGGACGTCCTTACCATATTGATCCGGAGATCAACCACGGAATTCCGGAGCTGATCACTTCTTACGGAATCGCTGTACTGACGGAGGACTCTGTTTCCCATCTCGGTATCGTTGAGCGGCCGCTGATCATTTTAGACCAGTGGATGTACCACTCCCGTCTCTACCGGGCTGCAAATTATGTTAAGACCCGCGACGATCTGAACCTGATCCAGCTGAACTCCTTCGGCTGTGGTCTGGATGCGGTTACAACAGATGCGGTTAATGACATTCTGTCAGGGTCCGGTAAGATCTATACCGTCCTTAAGATCGATGAGGTCAACAACTTAGGAGCTGCAAGGATCCGGATCCGTTCGCTGCTTTCCGCACTGAAGGAAAAGAAGGCCTTGGGCGAAAAACGTCAGATTTCTTCGGCTGCTTATGACCGGATCGAGTTTACGGAAGACATGCGTTCCCGATATACGATCCTTGCGCCTCAGATGTCTCCGATCCACTTTGAACTTCTTCAGACGGTCTTTAATGCGAATAACTACAACTTTGTTATTTTAGATAATGATAACCGTAACGCTGTTGATGCAGGTCTAAAGTATGTTAATAACGACGCCTGCTACCCTTCGATCATTGTGGTCGGACAGATGATGGATGCCTTAAACAGCGGAAAGTATGATCTGAATAAGACAGCCCTGCTGATCACTCAGACAGGCGGCGGCTGCAGAGCATCCAACTATATTGGATTTATCCGCCGTGCGCTTAAAAAAGCCGGTATGGAACAGATCCCAGTTATTTCTTTAAGTATCGGCATGGAAAAGAACTCCGGCTTCAAGGTCTCCCTTTCAATGCTTCGAAAGGCTCTCTATTCAGTCGTGATCGGTGATGTCTTTATGCGTGTCCTTTATGCGACCCGTCCGTACGAGGATATCCCGGGTTCCGCAGATGAACTTCACCGGAAATGGAGTGATAAGGTCAAGGAAGAATTGATCCGTCCGGGCTTTGGAAGACGCAGAGCTGTTAAACTGATCAAACAGATCATTCATGACTTTGATGTCCTTCCACGAAAGAATATCATTAAGCCAAGAGTCGGTGTTGTCGGCGAGATCCTTGTCAAGTTTATGCCGATGGCAAATAAAGATGTTGTCCGTCTTCTGGAAAAAGAAGGTGCGGAAGCGGTCATGCCGGATCTTTTGGATTTCCTGCTCTACTGCCTCCAGAACAACTATTTTAAAGTCGACAACTATAGCGCAAACCCGATCAAGGCGATTATTGCAACTGCCGGGATCCGCTTCATTGAATATCTGCGCAAGCCGGCAACAAGAGAACTGAAAAAGAGCAAACATTTTGTTGCGGCTTCCCAGATCGGTCATATTGCGGAAATGGCCAGAGAGTATGTTTCTCTCGGAAACCAGTGCGGTGAGGGATGGTTCCTGACCGGTGAGATGATGGAGCTGATCAACGGTGACGTTCCGAATATCGTCTGTGTCCAGCCGTTTGGCTGCCTTCCGAACCATGTTGTCGGAAAAGGCGTAATCAAAACGATCCGGAACGCCAATCCGGACGCGAACATTGTCGCGATCGATTATGACCCCGGCGCATCTGAGGTCAACCAGCTGAACCGGATCAAGCTCATGCTCGCAACCGCAAAGAAAAACCTCGAAAAACAGAATAATAAAAACTAAGGCAGGGACGATTCCCTGTCTTTTTTATATCTGCAGACTGCCTCCGGCTTTTTGCTCTATCATACCCGCAGATTGCATTTTTTTTAATACCGATGCAGGTAAAACTGCATATTTCAAATCAGTCGATCTGCCAGTCGATGGGATCTAAACCGTGCATGATCAAAAATGCGTTGCACTTGGAGAAATGGCGGCATCCGAAGAATCCGCGGTAGGCAGAAAGCGGAGACGGATGAGGTGCTTCAAGGATCAAATGGTTGGGATTATTCAGCATCTCTTTTTTGGCTCTTGCCGGTCCGCCCCAAAGCATAAAGACGATCGGGCGGTCTTGCTCATTCAGGATCCGGATCGCAGCATCGGTAAACTCTTCCCATCCAATTCCTTTATGGGAATTTGCCTCATGCGCGCGGACAGTCAGGACCGTGTTCAAAAGAAGGACGCCCTGGTCCGCCCATTTTTTTAAGTAGCCGTGATCCGGGATCGTACACCCGAGATCATCCTGCAGTTCTTTATAGATATTTACAAGTGACGGAGGGATCTCAACTCCCTTTTTCACCGAAAAACAGAGCCCGTGTGCCTGCCCGTCATTATGATAGGGATCCTGTCCCAAAATAACAACCTTGACCTTGGAAAGCGGCGTGAAATGGAACGCATTAAAAAGATCCTCCCCAGGCGGAAAGATCTTATGGGTCTTATATTCTTCATTCACCTTAAGATATAATTGTTTATAGTATTCTTTTTTAAATTCCGGTCTTAACGCTTCAAGCCAGTCATTACTGATCGGTGGCATCTTCCTGATCCTTCTTTTTTGCTTTCTCTTTTGTCTTCTTTGGTTCTTTCTTTTTCTGCGGCCTCTCTTTTTTCGGCTTGCTCTTCTCTTTCACCTCCGGATCATGTTCCGCTTTTTTTCCGGCACCGGAGATCAGTTTATTAGCAGTCGAAGCCGTCTTTTTCCAGATCGGAAGCTCTGTCAGTTTCAGCCGTGGATGCTCTTCTTCCGGAATCTCTTCTTCCGTAAATCCTCCGGCATACTCGAGATCGATCCAGAAGGCAACGCCGTCCGGAAGGTTATAGACACCGCACTCCTGATGCAGAGAGTCGGCAACTGCTTTTACGATGGAGAGCCCCAGACCGCTTCCCCCGTATTCTCTTGTCCTTGCCTTATCAACTTTATAAAATTTGCCCCAGATATTCTCCAGTTCCTCTTCCGGAATATTTTCTCCAGAATTATAAACGGTGACCCGGACATTCTCATTCTGGCGCTCGACATTGATCCGGATGATCTTGTTCTCATCCATATGGTTCAATGCATTGTTAAAATAGTTGACCAGCGCCTCCTCAAATAAAAACTCATCCGACCAGACATAGATCGTCCGCTTTGAATCAAAGAAAATGTTCGCGCCTTTATCTTCGATGATAACAGCCATCGCATTCAGGAAACCGTCGATTGCGGCAACGATGTTAAAACGCTCTAATGAGACGGCGCTGACCCCTTCTTCCAGCTGGTTCAGGGTGGAAAGCCGTTTGATGATCACATTCATCTTCTCCGCCTCATCCATAATAACGTTCAGATAATATTCCTGATCTTCCGGACTCGTAAAGATTCCTTCCTTCAGACCTTCCGCATACCCCTCGATCAGGGCAATCGGGGTTTTCAGCTCATGGGAAACATCCGACATATACTTTTTCCGGGCCTCTTCCTGAGCCGTTTTTGCCTTCAGCTCATTTTCCAGATTCAGGTTCGAGGTCTTAAGTTCTGCGATATTCTTCTCCAGTTTTTCTCCGATCTCCCGGATATTCTCACCAAGGACACCGATCTCATCCTGTCTCAAATGTTTATATTCATAGGACGAACTGTCAAAATCTCCTTCATTCACTTTTTGGGCCAGGGCAGCAAGACGGGTCAGCGGCTTGGAATAATAACCGATGATAAAATAGATCGCGACTGCGCAGACAACAAGGATCGCGACACAGACGACCGCGAAAAAGCCAAGAGACATCCTTATATTATTCTGAATCGTTTTCAGGGAAGATCTTGCGATAAAAGAGTTTCCGTCGTTTAAGAACCCCCACATTTCAATATAGGAATTCTTTTTCCCTTCTTCCGGTGAATTAATGATCTGGAGTGTATAGTCCCTGCTCTCTTCGATGATCCGGGAGCCTTCCGAATTTATCGCTTCTCCGGAAAATGTAATGTCGTCCAGACGCTGGGACATCGTAGCGGAATGGCCGAAAGAGTAAATCACATTTCCGGCACTGTCTTTTTCAAGAAGCGTGATCCCCTCTTCCTCACAAAAATCAAAAATTTCCGTTGCAACGGAATCCGCAGGCATTCCGGAATTGAGCTTTTCATAAAGCTCAAGCATAGAACGTTGTTTCAGGTTAACAAAGAAACTCGTCGAGAAAATCGCACAAAGAACAATTCCTATGACAAATGCCAAAGCAACAACAACAAATAGAAAGTTTACGGTTTTCCAACGGAGAGACGCTTTTCTCATTCTGCTTCGAACTTATAACCCATGCCCCAGATCGTCTTAATATACTCTCCGCAAGGGCCAAGTTTTGAACGGATCTTTTTCACATGCGTATCGATCGTCCGGGCATCACCGAAATAATCGTAATTCCAGACACTGTTCAGGATCTTTTCTCTGGAAAGGGCGATTCCCTTGTTTTCCGCAAAATAACAAAGAAGTTCAAATTCTTTGAAACTGAGTTCGATTTCTTTCCCGTCAACCTTTACGACATGGGAAGTCTTATTGATCTCGAGCTTTCCTGCAGTAATAATATCTTCTTCGTTCAGTTTTTTTGCTCTGCGAAGGATCGCGTCGATCCGGGCAACAAGGATCTTCGGACTGAACGGTTTCGTAATATATTCATCAATTCCAAGATCATAGCCAAGAAGCTCGTCCGTTTCATCTCCTTTTGCCGTAAGCATGATGATCGGAACTTTCGAGATCTTCCGGATCTCCCGGCAGGTCTCCCATCCGTCCATCTTCGGCATCATGATATCGAGAATGACAAGGTCGATCTTGTTATTGTTATCATACATGATATCAAGCGCTTCCTCGCCGTTCGCGGCTTCCAGAACGGTATAATCCTTTGCAACCAGAAAGTCCTTTACGATTTTACGCATTCTTGCTTCATCATCAACGACTAAGATTTTCAATTCGTTCATAATACCCTCTCCGCTATGATTAAATAATATTGTCTTAAATGATATTATACTCCATTTGTGTCACTTTTATGAAATTAAAATTGGATCACGCCGAGATGTTCCAGAAGGATCTTAAGCCCTATCAGGATCAGAATGATCCCGCCTGCGATCTCGGCTTTTGCTTTGAATTTTGCCCCGAACCGGTTTCCGATCAGAACCCCGATAAAGGAAAGGATCAATGTTGTGATCCCGATGATCGTGACTGACTTCCAAATACTGACTTTCAGAAACGCAAAGGAGATCCCGACAGCAAGCGCATCGATACTTGTCGCGATCGCCAGAATGATCAGTTCTCCAATCTTCAGCCGGAACTCTTCCTCGATTTTTTCTTCGGACTTCAGATCTTTGACCGCTTCGAAAATTGCTTTTCCACCGATAAAGAGAAGAAGACCGAAGGCGATCCAATGGTCAACCACCGTAATATACCGTTCAAATCTGACGGCGGCATAGTATCCGATCAGAGGCATGCCGGCCTGGAAAATGCCAAAGAACAAGGCGATGATCAGCCCTGCTTTATAATCGATCTTCCGCATGGAAAGGCCTTTGCTTACCGCAACGGCAAACGCATCCATCGAAAGCCCTATTCCGATCAAAAGAATCTCTAAAAAAGCCATGAACTGATTATATAGTATTTGACGGAAATCCTCAATTGCCTTATATTACTTGGGAATAAAGATAAACAAGGAGAGACCTATGGCGTTTGACGGCAGTATCGTTGCCTGCCTGACAGATGAACTTAATCAGAAGATCCTGGACGGAAGGATCCTGAAGATCGCGCAACCGGAAAAGGATGAGCTGATCTTAACGATCAAAAAAGAAGGAAAGCAGTTCCGGCTCCTGATCAGCGTCAATCCTTCCCTTCCGATCATGTACCTGACGGATCAAAATTCCGCGTCCCCGCTTCAGGCGCCTGCTTTTTGCATGCTCCTTCGTAAGCATCTCCAGAACGGCCGGATCCTTTCGGTCAGTCAGCCTTCGCTTGAGAGGATCATCGAATTTACGATCGAACATTACAATGAAATGGGCGACCTCTGTACCGGGATCCTTACCGTAGAGTTAATGGGGAAACACAGCAATATTATCTTCCGGGAAGGGACAAAGATCATCGACTCGATCAAACGGATCTCTGCTTTTGTCAGTTCTGTCCGTGAAGTTCTTCCGGGACGGGAATACTTTATCCCGTTTGCCGGGGAAAAGGCCGATCCGCTTCTTGCAGATCCGGGCTCTTTCTCTTCCTGTATACGCGCACTTCCGGCCGCAATGACGACCGTAAAAGCCATTTACGGAAGTTATACCGGAATCAGCCCGCAGCTTTCCGAGGAGATTATTTTCCGTGCCGGAATCGACTCTTCCAGACCGGTCAGTTCTCTGACAGATTTCGAGCTTTCCACTCTTTACCGGAGTTTTTCCTCGGTCATGGACCTGATCCGTAAAAAAGAATTTGTTCCGAATATCGTTTATGAAAAAGAGGCTCCTGCCTTTTACGGAGCATTCCGTTTCCGGATCTATCAGGATCAGAAGACCGAAGATTACAATAGTATCTCGGAGCTTCTTTCCGACTATTACGCGAAGAAGAAGGTCTATACCGATATGCGGCAGAAAACGGCCGACCTTCGCCAGATCGTCCAGAATCTGTTAAGCAAAGATTATAAAAAATATGACCTCCAGCTGAAACAAATCAAAGATACGGACAAAAAAGAGAAATATCAGCTATACGGCGAACTGATCACTGCCTATGGATATCAGGTTCCTTCCGGTTCCAGCTCTATGAAAGCCGAAGATTATCATACCGGAAAGGAAATAACGATCCCTCTGGATCCAACGCTTTCTCCGATTGAAAACGGGAAAAAGTATTTTGAGAAATATGCGAAAATGAAACGGACGGCAAAGGCATTGAATGAGATCGTCGTTAATACGAAGGAAGAAATCGACCATCTCGAGTCGATCTCCGCATCGTTAGATACGGTCCGGGATGCGGCTGATGTTGCCGAACTGAAAAAAGAAATGATCGATGCCGGATATATCAAATACAAGGGGAAATATGACCCGAAAAAAGC
>JAFWFQ010000019.1 GCA_017515535.1 Parasporobacterium sp.
CTTCCCAGATCACTTACAATTTAGATGAAGCGAAAGAAGCCGCTAAAGAAATCGGCTATCCGGTCGTTCTCCGACCCGCGTTTACCTTAGGCGGCACCGGCGGCGGCTTTGCATATAACGAAGAAGAGCTGGTCAATATCGGAATCAATGCATTCAAGCTTTCTCCGGTCCATCAGGTCCTGATTGAAAAGAGCGTGCGCGGATATAAAGAAATCGAATTTGAAGTAATGCGGGATTCGAATGATACCGCAATAACGATCTGCGGAATGGAAAACGTGGACCCTGTCGGCGTACACACCGGCGACAGCATTGTTGTTGCCCCGATCCTTTCTCTGAATGATCATGACCTGAAGATGCTGAATGACAGCGCGATTAAGATCATCAAAGAACTCAAGATCGAAGGCGGCTGCAACGTGCAGTTCGCTCTCCATCCGAAAACCAGTGAGTATTACCTGATCGAGGTTAATCCTCGTGTCTCCCGTTCCTCAGCCCTTGCATCAAAGGCAAGCGGATATCCGATCGCACGCGTTACCGCAAAGATCGCAATGGGCATGTCCCTCGAAGAGATCCCGGTTGCCGGAGGAACTGCAGCAACTGAACCGCAGCTGGATTATTTCGTTGCAAAATTCCCGCGATTCCCGTTCGATAAGTTCCCGTCTGCTTCCAACATGCTCGGAACCCAGATGAAGGCAACAGGTAAAGTTATGGGAATCGGCTCGACGCTGGAAGAATGCTTCCTGAAGTCGGTCCGTTCTTTAGAGACAGGTGTCTGCCATTTCCATCTTGCGAAATTTGATAACTGGAAAACAGAGGATCTTGAACTCTTTGTTTCGGAGTTTCATGCAGATAATATATATGCGATCTGTGAACTTCTGCGTCGCGGGACCACAATTGACCGTCTCTTTGAACTGACGCAGATCACTCCGCTCTTCCTTGAATCCTTCAAAAAGATCGTGGACATGGAAACTGTCCTGAAGGAAAATGCGAACGACCTGAAGGTGCTGAAGGATGCCAAGGTCCTCGGTTTTTCTGATAAATACATTGCGTCCCTTTGGAATATGGACGAAGTTCTGATCTATAAAACAAGAAAAGACAACGGTATTACGCCGGTCTTCCGGATGGTAGATACGCTTCATACAGGAAAATATATTGCATACCTTTATTCGTCCTACACAGGCGAAAACCAGTCGCAGCTGACAAACAAACGTAAAGTTATTGTTTTAGGCGCAGGGCCTATCCGCATCGGTCAGGGTGTTGAGTTCGACTACTCTTCCGTCCACGCTGCCCAGACGATCAAGCGCTGCGGCTACGAAGCGATCATTATCAACAACAACCCGGAGACAGTCTCCACAGACTACACGACCGCTGACAAACTCTACTTCGAACCGCTGACAGCAGAAGATGTTATGGCGATCATTGATTTTGAAAATCCGGAAGGTGTTATCGCAACCCTTGGCGGTCAGACAGCAATCAACCTTGCACAGCCTTTAATGGAACGCGGTGTTCAGCTCATTGGAACCAGCTGTGAAGCGATCGAGCGCGCTGAAAACAGAGACTGTTTTGAAAAAGTACTTTTAGACCTCAACATTCCGCAGCCGAAAGGTGAGGCGATCACCCATATCGAAGACGGAGTCCGCGTTGCAGAAGAGATCGGCTATCCGGTCCTCGTCCGCCCCTCCTTTGTGTTAGGCGGAAGAGCGATGCAGATCGTATCAAACGAAGAACAGCTTCGTCATTATCTGAAAACGGCGGTTGAGATCGACGCTGACAAGCCAGTTCTCGTAGATAAATATATCCGGGGAAAAGAGCTTGAGGTTGACGGAATCTGCGACGGAACCGATGTTTTCATTCCGGGAATCATGGAACTTGTAGAACGGACTGGTATCCACTCCGGAGACTCGATCAGCGTCTATCCGACCTTCAGCGTTTCAGACAAGGTCAAAGGCCGGATCCTGGAATATTCGAAAAAGCTCGGTCTCGGGATCGGAATTGTCGGACTTTTCAACATCCAGTTCATTGTTGACAAAAACGATAATGTTTACATTATCGAAGTGAACCCGCGTTCTTCCAGAACCGTTCCTTTCCTTTCTAAGTCAACAGGCTACTCTCTTGCGGATATTGCAACGGAAGTCATCCTTGGAAAGTCTCTGAAGGAACTGGGAATCTTCCAGCTTTATCCGGATGAGAAAAAGCGGTTCTACGTAAAGGTTCCGGTATTCTCCTTCAATAAGCTGAAAGGACTTGATGTTTACCTTTCTCCGGAAATGAAATCCACAGGAGAGGCAATCGGTTATGACGACAAGATGAATCGCGCGCTTTATAAAGCTCTCCAGGCTGCAGGAATGCGCCTTCAAAATTACGGAACTGTTTTTGTAACGATCGCAGATGACGATAAAGAGGAAGCGCTTCCGCTGATCCGCCGCTTCTATAATCTTGGTTTTAATATTCAGGCGACCTCCGGAACGGCAACCTTCCTGAAGGCGAACGGGATCCGGACGCATGTCTTAGGAAAGATCAGCGAGGGAAGCGGAGATATTCCGGAAGCCCTTCGCCAGGGACATATTGCGTATGTCATCAACACCCGCGCAGCAGGAGATATGTCGGAAGACAGCGACGGCGGAAAGATCCGCCAGATCACAACAGAAAACAATGTTATGATCTTTACGTCACTGGATACGGTTCGGGTCCTTCTGGATGTTCTGGAAGAAACAACACTGACGATCTCAACAATCGACATGTAGGCATATTCGAAGCGCGGATGCACTGCTTGCTAAAAGCAGGCAGTGATCGCAAAACCATGTGGTGATATGTGCTGGCTGTAACATAAACGATATGCTGTCAGGGTCAAAAGACCGCTTTGCCGAGTTGTGTTGCGCGTCCGGTATCAACAGTTAAGGTCAAAAGACCTTTTGACCTTAATATCAACGATATTAATAGATAAAGAGATGTTATGCAGGATTTATTATTAACAATTAAAGAAAACTCTCGTCTTACCGAGAAGATGTTTCGGATGGTCCTTTCCGGAGACGGCCTCAGTGCACAGCTGCCGGGACAGTTTGTTAATGTCCAGATAAACGGCCTGTATTTGAGGCGTCCGATTTCTGTCTGTGATTTTGAAAACAACTCCGTTACGATTATTTATGCTGTTGTCGGAAAAGGAACGAAAGCTCTTTCTGAAATGAAACCGGGTGAAACGCTTTCTGTCCTTACAGGACTTGGAAACGGGTATGACACTTCCGTTTCCGGAGATCATCCGCTTCTGATTGGGGGAGGCGCCGGCGTTCCCCCAATGTTCCTTCTGGCAAAGAAGCTGATCGCGGAAGGAAAACAGGTTACTGTTGTTCTTGGATTTAATACAAAATCCGAAGTGTATTACACGGAAGAGTTTTTCAAGGCAGGCTGTCACATCCGCCTTGCAACAGTGGACGGAAGTCTCGGCGCTAAAGGCTTTGCAACGGACATTCTTCCGTCCGATTACAGCTATGTTTACACCTGCGGACCAGAGCCGATGCTGAAAGCGGTCTACAAAACAATTCAGACCTCCGGACAGTTCAGTTTTGAAGAACGGATGGGCTGTGGTTTCGGAGCCTGCATGGGCTGCAGCTGTAAAACGATCACAGGATATAAACGGATCTGCAAAGACGGACCGGTTCTCAGAAAGGAGGAGATCTTATGGGAAGACTAAGCGTTGACCTTTGCGGGATCGAGCTGGACAATCCCGTAATACCTGCTTCCGGAACCTTTGGCTACGGCTACGAATTTGCAGAAATTTATGACATTAACTGCCTCGGGACTTTTTCTTTTAAAGGTACGACAAAGGAGCCAAGATTTGGAAACCCGACTCCGCGTATTGCGGAATGTTCAGGCGGGATGCTGAATTCAGTCGGCCTTCAGAACCCCGGTGTTGAAAAAGTTATTTCTGAAGAACTGCCGAAACTCAGATCTGTTTTTTCTAAACCGGTCATGGCAAATATCAGCGGTTTCGCGATCGATGATTATGTTTATACCAGCGAAAAACTGGATAAAGAAGAACAGGTGGGCTGGCTTGAGATCAATATCAGCTGTCCGAATGTAGTGATTTTGGATGAGACTCCA
>JAFWFQ010000020.1 GCA_017515535.1 Parasporobacterium sp.
CAACTTTCGCAATCGTCTTTAACATGATTCTGTTAAAAAGCTGCGGTTTCTTTTCTGTTTTAAAATTCTTTTTGATATACCGAAGCAACGTAATAAAAGCAACGATTGCAGCCAGATACTGGGAGATTGTTGTCGCGATCGCGGCACCTGCAACTCCCCATCGGAAAACAAGAATAAATAACAGATCCAGTCCGATATTAAGGACTGAAGAAATCATCAGGAATACCAACGGCATCCGGCTTTTTCCAAGGGCATTAAATCCGGAGTTGGAAACATTGTAAAAGAACAGTCCCGGAAAACCGATTGCGTAAATATAATAATAGGACATTGCGTCCGGAACGATTTTTTCCGGAATCCCGGTCAGGGATACGATCGCCGATCCTGTTGACAGACCAATTCCGAGCGCTAAAATACTAAAGCCGACAAATGCCATGAACGCCGTATTAAACGCCGTTTTCATCTTGACAAAATCCTTGGAGCCGAACAGCTGGGAGATAACGACAGAACTACCGATCGCCAGACCGTTTGCGATCGCAACGTAAACCATGACGATCGCGGCCGTACTTCCGACAGCGGCAAGCGCATCCTGTCCAAGCGTACGTCCGACGATGATCGAGTCCGCAAGGGAATAAAACTGCTGAAATAAGTTTCCAAATATCATGGGAAGGACGAATGCGATCAGCGCCTTCGCCGGCTTCCCGGTTATCATATTCTGATTCATCTATAAATAATCCCTTTAAAACAGTAACAGAAATACTTCAAGTTCAATAAGAACACTCAAAGACCTCTGTATCTTTAAAACACATCCGCTGCCTTAAGTTGTCATAATCAAAGCTGTGGCGGGCACCGCCGGCACAAAACTCTTTTTCGCTGCACTCCGAGCATTCCGGACTCATTTCATCAAGTCCTTTGCGGAAGAACTCAAACCGGTTTTCCCAGACATCTTTCAGATTATCCCTCAAAATATTCCCCTAGATCATCTCCGGTCTTCGCTCAATATCCAGACATCCGCAAATATCGCCGTTGCATAAAATACTTGCCGTATAGATTCCCGCATTGCAGATAAAATAATGGTCCCGGACTTCCCGCTCGAACTGATATCCGAGAAAATGGCTGCAGCCATAAGTGACCGGCATATCCTCCATCCGCTTTTCGCGGATAAAGTCAAATAAACGCCGATAGTCCTCTGCCGTCATAAGAAGCTCCGGATACTGAAGCGCCCTTCCCATCGGTTCGATTCCGATCACTCTCCAGGAATCGATTTCCATATCCCGGAAAATATCATACAGCGCATCCAGCTCATTCATATTCGAGTGGTTCAAAACCGTCGTGACCTGGATCGCCTTAAAACCGCCCTCCTCGATCAGGGCTTCGATGCCCCGCATTGCTTTATCATATCCGCCCGGCGTTCTCCGGAAGGCATCATGGGATTCTCTTAATCCGTCAATACTGACCGAGATCGTCTTCATCCCGCATTCTTTTAATTTGTGCGCTTTTTCCTTATCGATCAGAGTTGCGTTGCTTGTCATTCCCCAGTTATAACCCAGTTCGTTTGCATACCCCATGATATCAAAGAAATCTTTCCGAAGCAGCGGCTCCCCGCCGGTTATACAAAGCTGAAAAGACGGAAGGTCAAAATCCTTCTTCACATCCTCCAGGATCTTCCGGTACTGGACAAACGTCATCTCGTTGCTTTCCACATCCCCACAGGAAGAACCGCAATGCAGACAGCGCTCGTTGCAGCGCAAAGTAAGTTCCAGAAACAGGAACTTTAAAATTGGATTTTTATAAAGCTGCCTGCGGTAATCAGCAAGCAGCTTTAGTTGATTTTTCTTTAATTGAACGATATCGTTGTTCGTATTCATTACTTAACGCCGTTTTACTCAGTCATTCGAAGTAGTTTCAAAGTATTCCGGCGGACCATAAACATCCTCAGGGATATTACTCTCCGGTTCAAAGTATTCCGGCGGACCATAGACAGCTTCCGGAATATCCGTTTCCGGACTATAGGTTTCATCCGTCGGGGTTTCGATCTGCTGGTTGGATTCCGTTTCAAAATACTCCGGCGGGCCATAGACGGCCGGCTGCGGTCCACAGCCGACAGTAGCGGCTGCCGTAATCGCCATCGCCGTCCCCGCGATCAGTTTCTTTCCCATTTTTTTCATATTATGATCCTCGCTCAGTTCCGGTATTCCGGAACACAATCAGGGAAACTATTTAATACCCGTGCTGCTGTCCTTCTGAATAACATCGTGTGCGCCGCCTTCCACGATACTTGTCGCAGAAACCAGCGTCAGTTTCGCTTTTTTCTGAAGCTCCGGAATCGTAAGCGCTCCGCAGTTGCACATTGTCGATTTTACCTTGCTTAAGGATAACGCAACATTATCTTTTAACGATCCCGCATACGGAACGTAAGAGTCAACGCCTTCTTCGAAGGAGAGTTTCTGGGCGCCGCCGAGATCATAGCGCTGCCAGTTTCTCGCACGTGCGGAACCCTCGCCCCAGTACTCTTTATAATAAGTTCCGTTAATATTCACCTTATTGGACGGACTCTCATCGAATCTTGCAAAGTAACGTCCAAGCATGATAAAGTCCGCGCCCATCGCAAGAGCCAAAGTAATATGGTGGTCAAAAACGATACCGCCGTCCGAGCAGACAGGAACGTAAATTCCGGTCTCTTCAAAATACTCATTTCTTGCCTTGCAGACATCGATCAGGGCAGTTGCCTGTCCACGGCCGATTCCTTTGGTCTCCCGGGTGATACAGATCGAACCGCCGCCGATTCCGACTTTGACAAAGTCCGCGCCGCATTCCGCAAGGAAACGGAAACCTTCCGCATCAACAACATTTCCGGCACCAACTTTCACGGTATCCCCGTATTTGCTGCGTACCCATTCCAGAGTCTTTTTCTGCCACTCGGAATAGCCTTCGGAAGAGTCGATACAAAGAACATCCGCCCCCGCTTCTACCAGAGCAGGAACACGTTCCTCATAATCCCTGGTATTGATTCCGGCTCCGACAACATATCGTTTATCTTTATCGAGAAGTTCGTCCGGATTTGCTTTATGTGCTTCATAATCCTTACGGAAGACCATGTAGCAAAGCTGGCCTTCATCATTAATGATCGGAAGGGAGTTTAACTTGTGATCCCAGATAATATCATTCGCTTCGCTTAATGTCGTTCCTTCCTTCGCCCAAATCAGTTTTTCAAACGGAGTCATGAAAGTGGATACTTTGGTATCCGGCTCCATACGGCTGACACGATAATCTCTTCCGGTTACGATACCAACCAGTTTTCCTTCTGCAGTTCCATCTTCCGTAACAGCAACCGTGGAATGACCGGTCTTCTCTTTCAAAGCGATCACATCAGCCATCGTGTTTTCAGGACTGACATTGGAGTCACTGATAACAAAACCGGCTTTATGGTCTTTTGCTCTTTTTACCATTGCAGCCTCTTCTTCAATCGACTGCGAACCATAGATAAAAGAAATCCCGCCGGCGGTTGCGAGCGCAACTGCCATTGTATCATTTGATACGGCCTGCATGATCGCAGAAACAAGCGGAATATTTAAGCTGATTGCCGGTTCCTCTCCTTTTCTGTATTTTACCAAAGGAGTTTTAAGACTTACATTTGCCGGAAAGCATTCACTCGAAGAGTATCCCGGGACAAGCAGGTATTCATTAAAAGTATGTGACGTTTCTTTGATGTAGGTTGCCATGTTTTTCCTCCTGATTAATCGATCTGTCAAGGAACTTCCTGTTCCATCGGCTGGCCTTTATATGTATAATACAGGAAACGACGGAACATGACAAGGGGTGCTCTTTTGTCTGAACCTTCATTTTTTATAAAAAATTGACCCTGCTCAAGGAGGAAAAAGAACATGTACGAATTCCGGTTTGACGGCTTTTCCGCAGAACAGTGTAACGCCTATCTGAAACGGATCGGCGCGGACTTTAACGGCGAGGCAACATTAGAGAATTTAAATGACTTGATCGTAAAGCACCAGTCGACAGTACCGTTTGAGAATCTGGCGCTTATTGCCGGTTGGGGAACCGTCGATCTTGCTCCGGATTCCCTTTATAAAAAAATCGTTGAAGATCACCGGGGTGGTTTCTGTTTTGAATTAAACGGGGCCTTTACACTTCTCCTGAAAGGGCTCGGATACGATGTTGTCGGCGTTATGGCGCGTGTCGGTCTTCCGTTTCTGGGTTTTCTTACTCCGCTTTATCACCGCGGGATCCTTGTCACGATTGAAGGAAACGAATACTACTGCGATGTCGGAATGGGAGGACCAAAGCCGGCTTTCGCGGTCCCTATGACCGGGGAAAAACTGACAAAGTACGGCAAGAAGTTCTGGATTGAGGATACAGAGCGCGGCTGGAAGATGCTCAAAAATGACTATAAAGGAAGCGACGGTTCCTGCCTTATCTTTGCCCCTGTCCCGATGCTTCCATCTGATTTCTACGGAAACTGCAGAGAGCTTCTAAACGATAAAAATACCATCTTCTATACTATGCGCCAAGTCAATCTTACCTTGATCGACGGCTATATCCAGATTGTAAACAATACGCTTACGATCCAGAAAGGCGATAAAAAAGAAGAACGGGAATTTGACGAAGCCGAATTCCCATCCTTACTGAAAGAATTATTTCAAATTGATTTCCCCGGTTGATCTATCGGGGATACGGCCGGGGCGGAACTGCTTTTGCAGAGCTCGCGGCCGTTTTTTTATTTAATTCACAACATTCTGCGGATTCCCATCCTGCCATGCTTTGATATTCTCCGCAACTTTATCGATCAGCCTTCTTCTTGCTTCGATCGAAGCCCATCCGATATGCGGTGTAATAAAGCAGTTCTTTGCTGTAAAGAGCGGCTCATCGGCTGCCATCGGTTCCGCAACAAGGACATCGATCCCGGCACCGGCGATCCATTCCTCATCCAATGCTTTTTTCAGCGCCTTCGAATCAACACATCCGCCTCGTGCCGTATTGATCAGGAAAGCGTTCTTTTTCATCTTGCGAAGGTTTTCCTCACAGATAATATTGGCTGTTTCCTCTGTCAGCGGACAATTGATTGAGAGATAATCAGACTTCGTAAAAAGCTCCTCACGGTCAACCTGCTTATAAGGACAATCCGGATAGATCCTGCGCGAATGGATCATGATCTCCATCCCCAACGCATCTCCGATCTTTGCCACTTTCTTTCCGAGATTACCGAAGCCAACGATTCCGAGGACTTTTCCCGCGAGTTCTTCGATCGGATATGGAAAATAGGCAAACGAGGGCGATTTGATCCAGTCGCCTTCATGAACCGAGCGGTTATACTCCGCAATATTCGTTGCATGGGACAGAATAAAGGCAAAGACAAGCTGAGCGACCGAATCCGTGCTGTAGCCCGGAACATTGACAACATCGATCCCGTGATCTCTTGCTGACTTAAGATCGATATTGTTGTAGCCGGTCGCAAAAAGCCCGATATATTTCAGTTCCGGAAGCTGCTCGATGATCTCCGGGGTCATCAGTGTTTTATTCACAAGGACGACCTCCGCCCCTTTACATGCTTCGGCAACTTTTTCCGGCGGAAGAAGGTCATAAAACGTAACCTCTCCACAGGATTCAAGCGGCGCAAAATTCAGATCGCCGTATGTCAGTGTATTTGTGTCCAGTACTGTAATCTTCATGTCTACTCTCCTATCAGTCGGAAGGACGGGATACTTACCCCATGGTGGCTTTCCGAAATCACATTTTCTTTCCCCATCCTACTGAAAAATCCTATAAATTTACCGTTAAAAGAATACGTTCCCGTCATGGAATGCCATGGTTCAATTCCGACGTCACCTTGCAACGCATCTTCCGCATAAAAATCAATTGCTGAAACCGGACCATCCTTACCGGCTTTCGCGATTCTTTTTTCTGCCTCCTCTTTCTCAGGGATCGGAAGACAGATCTCTGATACCGGAGGAACATAAAATTCCATAACAATATAGTCTTTGTCGATCAGACTCTCAACCTTTTCCTCCCACTCTTCCTGCGACATATCGCCGCCGGCAAAGATTCCATGGGAGTCATAGTCATCTTCCGGTTTTAAAATCCAATCCGCTTTATTGGACTTGATTGATTCGATATCCAAGCCCTTCGTATCTGAACGGAGACGATAGGTTGGAAGGACATGCTCCTTAACGTAGGCCCATTCGTCTTCGGTCAGGATCGCCTTTGTCTGCTCATCAAGAAGTGCGACATTGATCATCTTCGCATGCGGAACCGTTGTCCGGAAATGGCCGATCAGGACGATCTTTTCTTTTGCCGTTGCTTCGATCAGCGGCCGGCATTCCTCATACCGTTTTGCGATATCACTGGTACAGACTCTCCGGTAAACAGCATGGAAGATCATTCCGTCAGAAGGATCGATCAGATGCTCTCCGTCAAAAACAAGCTTACGGATATCGACGAACCTGGCATCGATCCCGGCGCGTTCAAACGATGCAAGATATCTTGTAATATCGCTCATCGTTACCGCTTCCTCAAAATCCGTGATCAGAACATTCGGGATAAAAGGAAGATAAGCGTCTTCTGATGCATCAGTTTTATCCGCACTTTTCTGTACATTCTTATCGGATGAATAAGTATCTAAAAATGCGCTGACCCAGGAATCAAAAAGTTCAAACGGGGCTGTCTCATGATTCTTAGTAAACTCCTGAAAGCTTTCAGAGAGAGCAACTGCCTCACATCCGATCTGGGTACGGCTCATCGCCGCCGCACCGTCCGCGTTAAACTCGCAGAATTTGAAGCTACGGTCGTCCTCGCTCAAGAAGAAATCAAAGCGGCTGATCGGAAGCTGTTCCTCGTAATTACAGGGAAGCAGGATCAGTTTTTCCACCGTATCAGAAAAAGCAAAAAGCTTCCGGTATTCCGGCTCCTCAACATAATGGCGGATCGCCTTGCTTAAGATCCGGTGTGTCATCTCGACTGTTTCTTCCATAAATCTCAGTTCTTCCGCAGTATAAAAGGTCGGCACAAAGGAAAATGGTGCCGGAAACCCATAAACGTAACAATCTGAGTTTTTCACATATTCTGCAGATGCAGCCCTTCCGGCTGCATCTCCATTTAATCTGCGTATAATGTTCAGGTATTCCTGTCTTTCTTTTTTCATACAGATCCTCTTTTTAAATTATTTTTTTTCAAATGTCATATCGTACATTTCTCCATCGACATCGATGTCAAAGCTGAACGAACCATCAGAATTAACAGTCCCGATTGTTCCGATCGTTCCGTCACCAGCTGACTCAAAAAGGGTAATTGTTGTTCCGTCGATTTCGAATGTTCCTTCACTGATCAATGTATCGCTGTCACCGAGTTCCGCCTCCAATTCGTCAATCATCTGCTGAAGGAGCTGATCAACAAAATCCTGGAAATCCTGATAGCCCTGGGACTGGACCGCAGCGTCCAGAAGACTCTCCTCAACGCCTTGATCGATCATGGTCTGTTTGATAACTCCCGGCATATCTGTTTTGTAGAAGTTGATCGAATCCTGAATGAATTTCTCCATATCCACATTGATAACATACTGATCTCCGGATTTGATCTCCATGGAGATTTCCATAAAGATCGGGGTACTGATTTCAACCCCGGCTCCTTCCGAGATATAATCCGTCATATCAATCCTTGCAAGATAGGAACCTTCTACCGAATCCGTCTTGTTTTCCGTCGTAGTCGTCTCAGTCGTCGTCGGTTCATCGATGATATCTACCGGGGGAGTTTCTGCCGGTTTCTTCGCAATCCCGCAGGCCGCAAGCGCAAAAGCAAAAAGCGTCGCTGCACAAACAAGAAAAACTTTTTTCATCAAACTCTTTTTCATATCGTACCTCCATATGAGTTACTGTAATTACTATCGTACGGTAACTTTATTATATCGGTCCGAAGGAAGTCCGTCTACCGTTTTCTTATTTGCAGGATCACTGATCAGTCAAGCTTGCTGCCGCAATTTAAGCAGAAAGCATAATCGATCTCATTTGGTGAACCACAATGGCCACAGTATTTAACCTGCGGTTTTTGCGGCTCCTGCGGAGCGCTGACCTCCGGTTCCGGCGCAGAAACCACTTCCGTTTCAAAGGCCTGCGGCTCCGGTATATATTCTGTCTCAGGCATATATTCCGGTTCCGGTGCATACGCTTTCGGTTCCGGTCTGTATTCCGGTTCCGGCGCATACGCTTTCGGTTCCGGTCTGTAAGCCGGCTCCGGTGCATACGCCTTCGGTTCCGGTCTGTATTCCGGTGTCGGCGCATAGGATCTCGGCTCAGGAGTATAAGCCGGAGCCTGGCTATAAGCTCTTGGATCTTGCTGCGGGTTTACATACGGAGGAGCCTGGGTATGCCCCTGCTGAGATGGTCTTCCCTGATATGGCGGAGCGTATTGCTTCTCTTGATGAGGAAACGCTCCCCTGACTTCCTCTGAAAATGAAGCCTGTCTGTTCGGATCAGCTCCATTCTTTGCAGCAAGATAATCCGTATTCTCAACGATCTTTCCATATCCATGTACCATAAGGGCACAAATATAAGAAAGGATGATGCCAAAGATAATAATAAAGATTCCAAGTACGACAATTCCTCCCGTTTGCGGTCCTGAACCGCCGTAACCGATCTCGCCGAACAGTTCATCGATGCCGCCAAAGGCCCGGCGGATCGAGCCCGCGATCGAGAAGCAGACGATTCCCATTACGATCGATGCGATGGACCCAATTCCAAAAACGATCCAAGCACTTAACTTTAATCTTTTGCCAACTTCTTTAAACATTTTTTCTTCTCCTTTTTTTGATTAGTAAGTAATATTGATTTTCGGATTCTTTGCGCTGTCCAAATAGGAAAGCAGTGTATTCATATCATTCGAGGAGATCGTAATATCTCCTGTCGGGACATTAAAGGTTTCATAATCCGTTCTTCCAAAAAGGAAGATGACAGAAGGACCGCCGGGGCTTGCGGAATTCGCGGTTTCTCCATCCCCGTTGTAGTTAAAGAAGATTCCTGCCGTACAATATGCATCCGGAGCAAAATACCCCTCGTAGATATCTTCTCCGCTTGTCCAGTCTTTGATCGGAGAGCTCTTTTTCTGGAGCGTATTATAGAATTTCGAATTCGGATCTCCTACCCAGATATCCCCGCTTCCAACACTGCGGAATCTGAGATTTGTCGCCGGCTGATATGCTCCGACAACATAAAGAATATCAAATTCTCCTTTTGGAGTCGTACCCGGAGCAAGCTTCGCATTGCAGGAAAAAGCTTCCTGCCATCCGCCTTCTTCAGACCATTGCTCTAAAGCAAGCCGGTATCCCCCATTCGAAGGAGAAACGGTTACCTTTTGCTGATAGTCCGGTATCTCAACCGGAGCCGTAGTTGTTGTCTCCTTCTCCGCAAACGAAGTACTGTTTGAGGAATTCGAATTCGGACTAACTGTTTCTGTCTGAATCTGTCCGGGGTTTTGATCCGCCGGCTGCGCAGGCTTTTTATCCTTAAACATAGGAAGAATTACAAAGATTGCGACTGCTGCCAAAGCAAGTACGGCCACAATGATCACGATCGGGATCCAGAACCGGGATTTTCTCCGCGGTTCTGGTTCATACTCATCATCCACATAATCATAGTCATCTTCGTCATCTATATTGTCATCCAAAAATTCCTCCGGAATCGGTTCTCCGCAGCTTCTGCAAAAACGATCCCCGTCAATCAGCCGATTTCCACATTTCGGACAAAACATTGAGCCTTCCTCCTATCTGACTATTATACGTTGTTATTATATCTTCATTGGCATTTCTTGTCTATTTCCCATCGTTTTTTCTTTTTCTTCTGCTGAGGCCGGCTCCTGCTGCTCCGGCTGCACCTGCGACTGCAGCTCCGCCAAGGATTCCATAAAGCCAAAGGTTTCCGGCTTTGTCCTCATGATTGTTTGTCATTACACTATTATTCGAAATATGGTTCTCCTGATTCGGGGCGATTTCTTTTCTAGGCTCAGTTTTATTTCCAGCCGGTCTCTGCGTCGTCTTGTTCGAAGGCGCCTTCTCTTCCAGCTTCATCGTAGAGACAATGGCGTTCCCGGTATTCTGAGGTACTGTCCAATCCACAAACTGGATCTCATCAAACAGTGCGGACAGATCTTCTTCCAGAGAAACGATTACTTTCGGAGCGATTTGTTCTTTTGCGGTCTTTTCTCTTATAAGATCAGCAAGCCTCTTTTCTTTTTCCAATCTGTCGGCTTCCTTCCGGGCCAGGATCAGGTCCGTCTGGGCTGCGGTATAGTCTGCAAGAGCCTTTGCATATGCATCCTTTTTTCGCGTCCAGTCAGCCTCCGCACCGGTTAACCGTTCTTTCGTCTCCGAGAGTCGGTTTGCCGCTTCTTTCAGGTTTTTGATATATGGGTTCAAATGCGTAAGGTCGTCCTCTGTGAATTCATCCATGTCCGGATCGATATCCGGAAGCGCCTGAACCCGTTGCTCGAAGTCGACTGCTTTCTTGTAGTCTGTCTCTGCGGATTTAAGCTCTGCTTCCGCGGATGCAAGCGCTTCCTTCGCAGAACGTAATACTCCCCTCGCATGTTCTGCCTTTACTTTTGCTTCGTCACGTTCTTTTCTTGCAGTTTGGACCATAAGATAATCTGTTTTCATCTGATCCAGTTCCGCTAAAATTATTCCTTTTTCCTCTAAAAAAGGCGCACCGAAGTGCGCCGCTTTTTTCCGGTTACTGGAATACCCGCACATATGCGGTAGGTTCTCCATACTTGAGATAGTTCGAATTACCGAATAAAAATATAGATTCATAGACCACTCCCAAGTTCGGGTTCGCGGCATGGATGATCTTGTTATCTCCTGCATAGATTGCAACATGCTCACCATAGTTATATACCAGAATGTCTCCCGGAAGCAGCTGTGATTTCTGAATCTTTGTACCCACTTGATTCTGATAATTTCCTGACGAATAGGGTAGATTATAACCGAAATATTCATATATTAGATGAACAAATCCCGAGCAGTCTGTTCCCGTGATCAACGAGTGTCCGCCGGAAACATAAGGTGTTTTACCGACCCACTTTATTGCATAGTTTACAACATCCTGCCCCAGTCCCGGATAGGACCAAATACCGTTCTTCCCATCCCAGGCTCCTGAACTGTAAAAATAATACCGCTTTTTACCTACTGTATACGACCCGGTAACCATGGCACCGCTCGATTTCAGGAAATACCACTTGCTGCCGAGCTGAAGCCATCCGGTTGCCATTGCACCATTGGATTTCAGATAATACCAGTTCCCTCGATCGAAGACCCATCCGACTGCCATCGCTCCGCTAGACTTCATATAATACCATGCTCCAGCAGGCTTTATCCAGCCGACTGCCATCGCTCCATTGCTGTTCAGGAAATACCATCTGGCTCCCAGTTTTAACCAACCTGTTGCCATGCTTCCGTTTGACTTCAGATAGTACCATTTTCCCTGATCAAAGACCCAGCCGGCTGCCATCGCTCCGCTTGACTTCAAGTAATACCAGGCTCCACCTGACTTGATCCAGCCTGTTTGCATCACACCGGAGGAATTCATGTAATACCATGTATCTCCAACGATCTGCCAGCCAGTCATTTTTTCTCCTGCATCATTAAACAGAAACCATTTTTCATCTTCATAAAACCAGCCTTCCGGCTTTTCCACGGATTCAGCAATGCTCTCATTCAAGCTATAGGATTCGTCTTCAATAATAGAATTGCTATTTGATAATTGATCCGGCGTTTCTTCACTCGTCTCCGGTTTCGTCAGATCCTCCTGAGAACTGTCCGCAAAAACAGTCACAGACATCAGTAATGCCATCAGAATTGTAAGTATGATTAGTGTCCAAACATGTATCTTTCTAGTTTTCCGTCTTTTCATTCGTTATACTTTCCTTGTATTTATTTTTTATTTATAAATTTAACAAATGTTAAATAAATATTTTTTTTGCATAAGTGTGCAAGTAGCACTATTATGGCACTAAAGATTGTATTCTATTACATTAAAATGATTTATGCAAGAATAATATTTCAAAAAAATAAGCGGCGCACCGAAGTGCGCCGCTTTCTGCCTATAGTTTTAAATGGACTTGCTTAATCAAATTTCTAATCTTTCCTGCAGTTTTTTCTGGAAACGTTTCCAGATCTGTGTCAGGTTTGCTTCTGACTTGTTTAGTTTCTGACTAACCTCCTTGTTCTTAAGCCTGATACCGGAAACATATACCTGCTGCCAGGTTTCTTTTTCAAAGAATGCGCAGCCCTTTATTTGTTCCGTAAATTCTCCGTCCCGGTCCCATTCCGCAAATAAGGCCGTTAGTTTAATCGCAAGGAATTCTTTTGTATTATCCCTGGCTCCGAGATACTCTTCATCACAAATAGAGATCATTTCCCGGATCATCTCTCCTGAAGCAAAGGCTTCCGTAAAATCTTCTTCAGAAGCTACTGTATCAAAGAGCGTAAAACCTTCTTCTTCCGACATCTCCATATCACCGGATTGTGTCAGTGACGCCGTATAGGTCTTGATTGCCTCAAGGATCTCCTCTTCACTCAAGTCAAATTCACTGACAAAATCCTTGATAAGGGTAACAAGTTCCGCCGGGGTAACATCCTCATGCGTCTTAAGAAAGGCGTGGATCGCTCTTGAACTGTCGATCTCTTTCCTCGTAAAATGCATTCCGGAAGTTTTATTCTGTAAGGATTCTTTTGCTTTTGTTTTTGTTTTCCTCTGTGCAAAAGAACGATTGAAATAGTGAAGAAACGGTCCTTTGTCTGCTTCATAATATTGCAGACAGTCACCAACCGTTTCTACGATTTCTAATCCATATTCCTATTATGCGGAATTCACATAAAGTAGCCGTCATATCAGCAGACAATATTTATATCTGTTATTTTCAAGCACTTTGAATACACACACTAAGGATTCCTAACGGGCATAATCAAATCTGTTTTGCTGCAAAAAAATTAAACCGCATGTTTCCATGCGGTAATACGATTATTATACTATTTATTGATTAGCCAGATGATTACTCCGGCAAGCTGGGTGAAGCAGATCAGCGGCATAAAGACAACGAAATACCAATGGCGGGTCTTATGGCGAAAGGCGTACATCCCAGCCCAGGTTCCAAGGCTTCCGCCGAGAAGGCTGATAATAAAGAACGTCTTTTCCGGAATACGCCATTTCCCGAGCCGCGCTTTCCGCTTGTCAGCGCCCATAAGAATGAACCCAACAAGGTTCATGATCACGAGATATACAATTAAGATAATAAGAAGGGTTTTGTTCATTGGTCTCTTTTTCTAAAACTGAAGTCAGTCATTTTCTTATGAGATTCTATCGGTTTTCTTGTGGCTTGTAAACAGCCGCCTGTTTTTCTCTACTGCCATTGTTATTCCGGCAGCTGCTGCCAACGGCTTGTAGGTGTCTCGTCAGTTTTATCCAACGACCTATTATTTCTACGTTCTCCTGCTGCAAGCCGGTTGGAGCAAGAAATACCGGCTTTTCACACTTTTCCCATCCATTTTTCCCCTCAAAATCCCCTCAAAAGCGCAAAAAGACGCGTTTTTCCTCCAATTCACACTTTTCCCATCCAAAAATCATCGAAAAGTGGATGGGAAATTTGTGAACTCCAAGGTTTTCATGCTTATTCTCTACTTCCCCGTCAGTTTTTAGGATAAAAGTGGATGGGAAATTTGTTAACTCCAAGGTTTTCGTGCTTCTTCTCTACTTCCCCGTCAGTTTTTAGGATAAAAGTGGATGGGAAATTTGTGAACTTCAAGGTTTTC
>JAFWFQ010000021.1 GCA_017515535.1 Parasporobacterium sp.
CTTCCGTTTTTTTCATCGGTACCGCTTCCGGTTCTTCCGTCGGAGTGGTCTCTGGTTCTTCTGTCGGCGCAGTCTCCGGTTCTTCTGTCGGTGTAACTTCCGGTTCTTCCGTCGGCACAGCTTCCGGTTCTTCCGTCGGCACAGCCTCCGGCTCTTCCGTCGGTGCTGCTTCCGGTTCTTCCGTCGGTGCTGCTTCCAGCTCTTCCGTCGGTGCTGCTTCCGGTTCTTCCGTCGGTTCTGATTCCAGCTCTTCCGTCGGCACAGCTTCTGGTTCCTCCGTCGGCGCAGCTTCCGATTCTTCCATCGGCACAGCTTCCGGTTCCGCCAAATTTTCCATAGGCGTTTTATCCGCATCTGACTTGATTTGTAGCTTTAAGGCTTCCGAAGTTTTGGCGTTTTGTTGCATTTTTTCAATATCGCTGATAGTATCAGCCTCCGCCAATATCGGAGTCATTATGATGGATCCCGCAGTCAGCGCCGCCAGTGCATGTGCTCCAAGCTTTGCAAATTTCAATTTTTCCCATCCTCCTCTCTCATCGTTTATGGGGCAGACAAGAATCGGACTTGCTTGACAGTTTTCACCTGCCTTTTCCAAAACTGCCCCGTAGTTCCAGAATCCCCGGGGAACATAGGACTTATCTGGAACATCTGCCGCCTCCCGGCAGGCAGCTCATACTTTGCTCCTTTCTATCTGGCTTCCGGGCAGCCATTTCTAATGGATCTTCAGGGATTCGAACCCCGGACATATCGGTTATGAGCCGACGGCTCTTCCTGCTGAGCTAAAGATCCTTTATTGCGGCTGTTACCTTTGAGGGGAGAGGTCATTTAACCATGTCGGCACCGCATTATTCATCAATGTTATACGTACTCAGAAGCAGGGGCTTCTATCATTACCTTTAGGCCAGTCACTTTTCGGATTCTCCGGAGTTCAGACAGCGTCATCCGGTCAGGATCTTTGATATGAACGCACAAAGTGCTATACGGGATCCCTGTCTTTTTGGACAGGCTCTGTCTGTCGTTCCCGGATTTAGTCATGGCAGCCTCAATCTCTGCCTTTATATCCAGGCGTTCCTGTTCAAATCGATTAGACTTGATTCTTGGCATCTTTTCCCCTCCTCCTATGTGCCATTTATGGCACGTTCGATTCCTCTATCCGGCTATTATTGACTTTTGTTTTAAGCTCTATCGCCCCATGCCACGCCAGTATTTTCTACTCCAGCGATCTTTTCGGTTGCTCCTTTTGCCCCGATAAAGATAGAGCTGAAACCGTCTATAAGTGATGGTTATACTTAAACCGGCTGTTGTTTCCTTTGAGTGTTATTTCTGTAACTTCAAAAAGACCTCCATCCCGGTCTATGTGCTGCGTATATCCTGAGCCCCCGTATTGCTTCATTAGTTTCTTCGCTTTTGTTATGGAGCACTGGATTGTATGGTCTATGTAATCTACTTCCTGCCGTTTTTCATCCGGGATATGCCTTGCATAAACTTCATCTCCACTAATTGTCGTTATCATGCAGCCATGTTCCAGCAGTACTTCTTCCGGAGTATCGTCCGGGAACCTATAATATGTAATCCTCATCTGCCTTGCCTTTCTCCGGCTCTTTGAAACGTTCTCCCCAATAAAACCGCACGATTTTCTTTATTTTGTGCTCTTCGATGGATGCCGCGGTTCCACCACCATGTTTATGTTTTTAAGCGCCACCATAATTTCTCCCACATTCAGGAGCTTATAACGGTCTTCCTTGTCGAGCTCCCTGAACGTATTTAGAAGAGACTCTTCCTGTTTTTTCTCGTCCATTTGAGCCTCCTTTCTTTTTTAGTCTGGTACCCTATGCCAACATAGTAAACCCCTCTGCCAACTTTGTCAATCTTCTTGTGTCCCCTCTGGCAACATTTTGTTGATTGTTTTTCTTATCGGTGCTATTGTTCTTCATGGATACGCATTTTGGAATTGATTCCACTAAAAGTATCAATGATGACAATGGACTTCTTAGAAGCCCGTTGCATCACGTTTTATCACTTGCCTTCCGGCGAGGGAAATGGTATATTCAGTGTAAATGTTACACTATAAATAGGAGGAGTCATGTACTTCAATACCACAGTGGAAATACCTAAGATAAAGGGTAGGATCATCAGGAGAAAGAGAGGTAGGACGACCTATATCCTGTATCAGTATGGAACAGAGTACAATCAGGAAAAGCGCTACACGATTCCCCTGAGAGCGATTGTCGGGAAGGAATCGGCTTCCGATCCATCACGGATGTTCCCGAACGAAAAGTATCAGATGTATTTCCCGGATACCGAAATCCCGGAAGAACTTCCATTCACTTACCGGAGCTCCTGTCTTAAGATCGGCTCCTATGTCGTCATCCAGAAAGTATTGAAGGAATACAAACTGATGCCAATGCTGAGGAAGCGGTTCGGGAACTATACCGGACTCATCCTTGATCTTATCGCCTACCTGATTGTCGAAGAAGAGAACGCCGGCCATCACTATCCAGACTACGCGTTCACACATCCGCTCTTTACAGAAAAGATGACGATTTACAGCGATTCCAAGGTCGTAAGGCTCCTGAATTCGATTACGAAAAACCAATGCATCAGCTTCCTTGAAGACTGGAACAAAAAACGTGACCATAGGAGCAGGATCTATGTCTCTTATGAAGCCACAAATAAAAACATAGAAGCCGGGGATGTCGCTATTGTCGAGTTCGGCAAGGCTGAAACCGGAAAAGGGCTTCCTGTATTCAACCTCTCGATCGCGATGGACAAGACCAACCGTGTCCCACTCTTCTATGAAGAATATCCGGGGTCGATAACAGATGTGTCACAATTCACTTTCATGGTCGATACGGTCATTGAATATGGATACAAAAAGATCGGTTTCATCCTTGACCGCGGTTATTTCAGTAAAGAAAATATCCGGTACATCGACAATAATGATTACACCTTTATCATCATGTGTAAGGGCTGCAAGCCACTCGTATCGTCGCTGATACTGGAAAACTGCGGTAGTTTCGAGACAAAACGTACTTCTTCTATCCGCACCTACAAAGTTTACGGAACCACGGTCCTCTCAAAACTCTATGAAGACGATATAAAAGACCGTTACTTTCACATATATTACGATCCGTCCAAACAGGCTTCGGAACGTGAACATTTTGAACAAAGGATTGAAAAATACCGCAGCTTCCTTGAAAAGCACATCGGAAAGAAGGAAAAGTTCGGTAAATCTTACCAGGATTACTTTGATCTCCATTATGACCTGAAAGGGATTTTCCAAGGCGCTGATGAACGTACCGACGTCATTGAACGGCAGCTACAGCTCTGCGGATATTTCTGTATCATCACATCGGAGAAGATGACGGCCTCCCAGGCGTTGACCCACTACAAAGGAAGAGATATCTCTGATAAACTATTCCAATCTGATAGGACATTCATTATTCCAAGGAGTGATCAGACGGAATCATCACAGAGCATATCATCCAGGATCTTCCTCGAGTTCGTCGCGCTAATCGTCCGCAACCGGATCTATAACCTGTTTGAAGAACAGAGAATCAAGACGGATGCTTCACAGAAATACCTGACAGTCCCATCAGCAATCCGTGAACTTGAAAAAATCGAGATGGTCCGTCGAAACGACGGCAGTTATAAGCTCGACCATGCGGTTACAAAGACCCAGAAAATCATCCTCAGCTCTTTCAACCTCGATGAAACCCATATCATCAAGTGCGCGGATGAAATCAGAAAGCGGGTAGCTGCCAGCCAGTCACTTATGTACAGGGAGACGCCGGATGACGAGGAAGATATCAACTGAAACAATTGATAACATGATTAAGAAGGCTGATCCGGGTACGTCCTAACTTAGGACAGGAGCGAAA
>JAFWFQ010000022.1 GCA_017515535.1 Parasporobacterium sp.
ATTTTGAACCTACATTGATTGAAACGGGATTCCAATATTTTTTGGCGGATGACCTGCCTCCATCGAGTGGACTTCAGAAACCAAAGTGAGGTGAACCCACCTGGCTAGCGCTAGGAATCAAAATTCAGAACAGCGCTTTGGGATCTATCCGAAAGTTGGCCGGTAAGAAGCGGCCAAAGAAATGGAAGGGCTGACAGGTTGTCAGCCTTTAATTTACTTCTAAACGGTTACAGGTCATTGAATATAAGCAGAAAGGATAACAAAATGAGAACCTTCAGGGAAGATGTAGAAAGAGCTGTTTCCTACCACGGGCATTTATGTTCCGGACAGTGCATTGGAGTAAAAATGGCCAGACTTGGATTGAAAACGCTGGGGCTTGATCCGGATGTCAATCCGAAAACATTTATGTCTTTGTGGAATGTGACCGTTGTCCTGCTGACTCGATTGGAATCGTAACAGGAACAAGAGTCGGAAAGAGGACCTATCGGGCAATGGATTTTGGAAAGATCGCAGCGACCTTTGTGAATCTTGATACGAAGGAAGCTGTCCGTATCTGGCGGCATACAAGAAGACATCCGGCGGAGGGGGAAGATATGATCACGTTTTATGAGAAACTTCCGGATGATGAGATCTTTCGGATTCAAAGAGTGAACGTGGATCTAAAGCCCTGCGATCTTCCCGGACCTCCGGTTGAGATCCAAATCTGTGAGAACTGCGGAGAAGATATTACCGACAGCCGTCATGTTGTAAAAGACGGAAAGATCCTTTGCAAAGCATGCGCAGGAGGATCGTATTATACCGTGCTTGAGTAATCGATAAGGGGTTGAAAAAATGCTATATAACTGGAATAAAGAAACGTTTACATGGTTTCAGGAAGCATCAGATTATACCGGCTACAACCGGAATTTGGCTGAATTGATCAAGCCGTATCTGGAAGGCTGTAAAACGATCCTGGATCTTGGCTGCGGAATGGGGCTGGTTGACTTTGAACTGGCACCGGACTTTGAGGAAATTACTTGTGTTGATATCTCAGAAGAGCCGATTGGTTATATCCAAAATCGAGCCGCGAAGCTTGGCATCCCGAATCTTCGTGCGGTCTGTGCGGACGGAGGAGAGAAGGAAAACCTGAAGAAACTGATTCCGGACCTTCCGAAAGATGCAGTCCTTGCACTTTTTCATGGAGAGGTTGAACGGATTGGGGAGACCTACCTTAGCTATGCAGCAAAAAAAATGATCCTCGTCGTTCACGGGAGCGCTTATGGAACGACCGGACCAAAGGCGTATCGGGTCCGTAAGTGCTGCGATGTTGACAGTACCAGGGCGTGGCTCGAATCTCATGGACTAACCTATCAGTTTCAGGAAGCAGAGCTGGAATTTGGGCAGCCTCACCGGTCGATTGAAGATGCGGTCGCTTTTACCCGGGTTTTTACGAAAAATGCACCGGATGAAGAGATTGAAGAATACGCGAGATCACATGTAATTGAGACCGGAAGAGACGATTTTCCGTTCTATACCCCGAAAATAAGAAAGTTCGGTCTTTTCGCCGTTGATCCTTTTTAGAAAAGACCTATATTCTAAAAAATAACCCCGGGATTTTACTCCCGGGGATTCTGTTTTCTGAATTCATTTTCGTTATAAGTTATCGCTATGATTGCCGTGATAGACTTTTGTCTGGTCCTGTTTTTGTTTCATCATCTCTTTTTCTTCTTTTTTCAGACGCTGCGTTTCATATTTCATCTGTTTCTTTTCCAAATGGGTTTCATATTTTAATGCTTTCTTACGCTGTCTCTTTTCATGAGCTTTCTCAAGTGCGGACTTAAAGAAGAAGTTGATCTCGGCACAGATAAAGACGATATACATTCCGAAGTACAGATATAACATCAAAACGATAAAAGAGGTCAGAGAACCGTAGGTGACCGAGAAGTTCGGGAAGGCTTTGATGTAAATACTTAAGACTTCGGATAAGCCGACCCATGCGAGGGATGCAAGGACAGCTCCCGGGAACATCTGGAAGAATTTATTGTTCTTTGCCGGCAGGAACTTATAGATCAACATAAAGATCAAAGTCAGGATGACCAGTCCAATCACGAAACGCCGTCTTACAAGGAACATTAAAATGTTTAAAAAGTTACTCATCTCGGTCGAGGACTGTGCCAGAAGGGTCCCGTATATTGTCGATCCAAATACGAGAAGGATCAGGGTAAAGATCAAAACGATGATCGTAACGATCGTATAAAGACAGGAGAGCAGACGGACATGGATCCAGCTCCTCTTATCGTTAATATTAAAACAGGTATTGATTCCCCGGATCATAGACATAACGCCCTTTGAAGCAGACCAGATACCACCGAGCGCGGATACGGAGATGATCGCTGCACCGTAAGTAGTTGAATAGATTTCTTCTATGATCTGCTGTAAAAGAGGGAAGATCGGGTCCGGAAGAAGGAACTGGAGCCGGTCTACAAGAAACTCTTTTGTCAGCGGCGTATATTGGATCACGGTCATGATAAGGATCAGGAACGGAAAGATTGACAGAATAAGGAAGAAAGCGGAAGATGCAGAGTAATTATAAACCCTGTCTTTTCCGATCTTCAGGAAAAAACTTTTCACAAATAAATAGACATTTGTAAACATGGCAGGATTATAGTAAATTTTCGTAGTAAAATCAACTTATTTGTGTTATATTATGCTTTGTATGTTTTTAGAAAAAAAGAAATTCAGAAGGGAATAGTTATGAAAGAACGCCTTGCGAAAATCAAAGAAGAAGCGGCGCAGAAGATTCAGGCTGCGGCTTCGATGGATGTACTGAATGAGCTGAAGGTTGCTTATCTTGGTAAAAAGGGACAGATCACAGAACTTATGAAGGGGATGAAGGATCTTCCTGCCGAGGAAAAGCCGGCTTTCGGACAGATGGTTAATGCGACAAGAAGCGAAATCGAGGGCTTTCTGGAAGAAATGAAGAATTCCATGGAAGAAAAGCTTCTGGATGCGAAAATGAAGTCAGAGGTCATCGATGTAACACTTCCGGGGAAAAAGAAAGAACTTGGTCATGACCATCCGAATAATATGATCCTGAAGCAGGTCGAAGAGATCTTTATCGGAATGGGCTATGAAGTTGTTTCCGGACCGGAGGTCGAATATGACCATTATAATTTTGAGGCTTTGAATATTCCGGCAAATCATCCGGCAAAGGACGAACAGGATACCTTCTATATTAATTCAGATATCCTTCTTCGGACCCAGACCTCTTCGGTCCAGATCCGCGAGATGGAAAAGGGCGTGCTTCCGATCAAGATGATCGCTCCCGGACGGGTTTTCCGTGCGGACGAGGTTGATGCGACTCATTCTCCGTCATTCCACCAGATCGAAGGTCTTGTCGTAGATAAAGGAATCACCTTTGCGGACCTGAAAGGAACCCTGGAGGAATTCTGCAGGAGATTCTTTGGTGAAGATACTAAGACAAAGTTCCGTCCGCATCATTTCCCGTTTACCGAGCCGAGTGCGGAAGTTGATGTATCCTGTTTTAAATGCCATGGGAAAGGCTGCCGGTTCTGCAAAGATGAGGGCTGGATCGAGATCTTAGGCTGCGGCATGGTCCATCCACATGTTCTTGAAATGCAGGGAATCGACCCGACGGTCTATTCCGGATTCGCATTTGGATTCGGCCTGGAACGTCTTACCTTGCTGAAATGCGAAATAGATGACATGCGGTTATTATATGAAAACGACCTTCGTTTTCTGAAACAGTTCTAAGAAAGGAGAGAAAAAATGAACGCTTCATTATCATGGATCAAAGCTTATGTACCGGATCTTGAATGTACTTATCAGGAATTCAGAGACGCCATGACTCTCTCCGGAACAAAAGTAGAGAGTTTTACTGCATTTGATGTAGATTTAGACAAGATCGTGATTGGTCAGATCGACAAGATCGAGGCCCATCCGGATGCGGATAAACTGATCGTCTGCCAGGTGAACGTCGGTAACGAATCTGTACAGATCGTTACCGGTGCGGACAACGTATTTGAAGGCGCTAAGATTCCGGTCGTATTGGACGGTGGAAAAGTTGCCGGCGGACATGATGGGAAAATGACTCCCGGAGGGATCAAGATCAAAGCCGGAAAACTCCGCGGCGTGGAATCTTTTGGCATGATGTGTTCCATCGAAGAACTTGGATCTACCCGTGAGATGTATCCGGACGCTGCAGAAAACGGAATCTATATTCTTCCGGAGGATGCACCGGTCGGTGAAGATGCGATTGGATATCTTGGTCTTCATGACGCAAACTATGAGTTTGAGATCACCTCCAACCGTGTTGACTGCTACAGCGTTCTTGGAATCGCAAGAGAAGCGGCAGCAACGTTTGGAAAAGAATTCCACAATGTAGAGCCAAAGGTTGAAAAGACCGTTGACGATATTAAAGATTATCTCGAAGTAGAAGTTAAGGATACAGAGCTTTGCCCGCGTTATACCGCTATGATGGTTAAGAATATCCGGCTTGCTCCTTCTCCGAGATGGCTCCAGCAGCGTCTTGCAAGCAACGGGATCCGGCCGATCAACAACGTAGTCGATATTACAAACTATGTTATGGAAGAATATGGACAGCCGATGCATGCGTTCGATTATGATACGATCGCAGGCCATAAGATCGTTGTACAGAGAGCAAATGACGGCGAGAAATTTATGACGCTGGATGGTCAGGAGAGAACTCTGGATAAAGATATCCTCATGATCTGCGATGCGGAAAAACCGATTGGGCTTGCCGGGATCATGGGCGGAGAAGATTCCAAGATCACGGATGATGTTCAGACGATGGTCTTCGAAAGCGCATGCTTCGACGGGACCAATAACCGTCTTTCCGCAAAGCGCCTTGGACTTCGGACTGACGCGTCCGGTAAATATGAAAAAGGATTGGATCCGAACAATACCGTTCCTGCTATCTTAAGAGCCTGCCAGCTGATCGAAGAACTGGATGCCGGAGATGTCGTAGGCGGAATGATCGATCTTTATCCGAACCCGACAACACCGGTTCAGATCCCGTTTGATCCGGAAGGAATCAATAAATATCTCGGAACGGATATTTCAAAAGAGCAGATGCTTTCCTACTTCCCGGTCCTCGAGATCGCATATGACGAGGCGACAAATCTTCTTACGATCCCGTCCTTCCGCCAGGACCTTCTGAGAGAAGCAGATATTGCGGAAGAAGTCGCGAGATTCTATGGCTACGCAAATATTCCGTCGACGCTTCCGACCTCTGTGGAGACACAGGGAGGCTTGACTTACAGCTTTGTCATCGCGGACAAGATCCGGACAACTCTGAAGGCATATGGTTATTCCGAGTCGATGACCTATTCTTTTGAAAGTCCGAAGGTATTTGATAAACTGCGGATCCCGGAAGATGATTTCCTGCGCAGAGTCGTTACGATCTCAAATCCGCTCGGCGAAGACTACAGTATTATGCGGACGTCACTGTTTAACGGACTTCTGACGAGTCTTTCGACGAATTATAACCGCAGAAATAAGGGCGTTTCCCTGTTTGAACTTGGAAATGTTTATATCCCGAAGGATCTTCCGCTGACAGAACTGCCGGAAGAGCGCATGACGCTTTGCTTCGGATTCTACGGCGCCGGAGATTTCTTTGATCTGAAAGGCGCACTTGAGCAGGTCTTTGCGGATCTCGGTGTGAAACTTCCGAGAAAATATGAACCGGATCATGAAATTCCGTTCTTCCATCCGGGACGCCAGGCACTTGTTACGATCAAAGGCGGACAGGAAAAGATTGCCTGCCTTGGTCAGATCCATCCACAGGTTGCAAAGAAATACGGAATCGGAACAGAGGTCTATGTCGCGCAGGTAAATATTGAGGCAATCTATGCGCTGACAGGCTTTGAAAAGAAATTCAAGCCGATCCCGAAATATCCGGCCGTGACCAGAGATCTCTCACTTGTCATGGATAAATCTGTTCATGCAGATGAGATTGAAGCAGTCATTTCAAAATGTGGCGGAAAACTGATTGAAAGTTATGAGCTTTTTGATATATATGAAGGTGAAAGGATCGGTGAGGGTCTGAAATCCCTAGCGTATAGTTTGAGCTTCCGGGCGGCAGATCGTACGCTCGAAGATAAAGACGTTAATCCGATCATAGAAAAGATCATTGAAAAACTGAAAGAGAAGGGAATCGAATTAAGATCCTGACAAAGCTTAGAAAAATAAGATGGATTTTTAATTGCTGCTGTGCTAAAATATTGTAGCTATTTTTCAGGAGGCAAATGATGAAACATATCAAAACATTAAACAAAAAGTCATTACAGAGTACGCTGAAGAAGGGCGGATGCGGCGAGTGTCAGACTTCCTGCCAGTCTGCTTGCAAGACTTCCTGTACCGTAGGAAATCAGAAGTGCGAGAATAAGAAATAGGAGCAAATTCCATTGGTCCATGCTTATTCTTTGGAAGGATATAATATCCTTCTTGATGTGAACAGCGGGCTTGTTCATGTAGTTGACGAAATCGTATTAAATATTATCGGAACGATCAATCAGGATATCGAAGAGGGAAAGCTTTCTTCTTCATGTCCTGAAATTGATGTGTCAGAGTATAGTAAAAGAGTTCTCTCTGAGACGGACCTGAAAGAAGAAGACGTCCTTGAGGCGTTATCTGAGATCCGTGAACTGATCGGACAGGATGCCCTTTATACAAAGGATATCTATGAACCGCAGCTTCCAAAAGTCCATGCAAGACAATCCGTGATCAAGGCGATGTGTCTCCATATTGCGCATGACTGCAATCTCGCCTGCAAGTATTGTTTTGCGGAAGGCGGGGAGTACCATAGCCATGACCGGAGCTTGATGAGCTTTGAAACCGGAAAGAAGGCTCTGGATTTTCTTGTGGAAAACTCCGGTGCCAGGATCAATCTGGAAGTTGATTTCTTTGGCGGCGAGCCTCTGATGAATTTTGACGTTGTGAAACAACTGGTTGCTTACGGACGGAGTATCGAAAAAGAAAAGAACAAAAACTTCCGTTTTACCTTGACCACGAATGCGGTTCTTTTAAATGATGAAATCGGAGAATTCCTGAACCGGGAAATGGCGAATGTTGTTTTAAGTATCGACGGACGGAAGGAAGTCAATGACCGGATGCGCGTCACCAGAGGCGGTAAGGGCAGTTATGATATGATCGTTCCGAAGATCCAACGGTTCGTAAAGCAGCGCGGAGACAAGGATCATTATATCCGCGGAACTTTTACCCGCTATAACCTGGATTTCACAAATGATATTCAGGAATTCCTTGACCTGGGTTTTGAAAATCTTTCAATCGAGCCGGTTGTAACCACGGCTGATTACGGGATCCGGGAAGAAGATCTTCCGCAGATCATGGAAGAATATGAAAAACTGGCTAGACTCTATATTGATCGGAGGGTTGAAGGAAGGCCGTTTACTTTCTTCCATTTTATGATCGATCTGGATCAGGGACCTTGTGTGATCAAGCGGCTTTCCGGATGCGGAAGCGGAACGGAGTATATTGCGGTAACACCAAAAGGTGAGATCTATCCGTGCCACCAGTTTGTCGGACAGGAAGAGTTTATTATCGGGAACGTGGATGAAGGAATCTTAAATAACGATATTCCGGATCAGTTCCGGAATGCTTCAGTTTATACAAAGGATAAATGTGATCAATGCTTTGCAAAATTCTATTGCAGCGGCGGTTGTCCTGCAAATTCCTGGAATTTCAGCAAAGATATCAATAAAGTATATGAAATTGGATGCGAGATGCAGAAAAAACGTGTGGAATGCGCAATTATGATCAAGGCTGCACTCGCGGAAAGAGAAGAACATGAATAAGAAAAAGGGAATCATATTTTTTGTCATTTCAATTGTGATCATTTTGCTCTGCTGTTTTACGGCGGTGTTCGGCTTCGGACCGGGCAAAGTCGGATCTGCGGACAATATCACACTTGGTCTTGATCTTCGCGGCGGTGTTTCTGTAACCTATGAAGTTCAGGATGAGAAATTCGACCAGACCGATATGGCTGATACGATCTACAAACTCCAGCTTCGTGTCCAGGAGTACAGTAATGACGCATCAGTTTATCAGGAAGGTACAGACCGGATCACGGTTGAGATCCCGGGCGTTTATGATACCCAGCAGGTAATTGAAGAACTCGGAAGACCGGGCTCTCTTCAGTTCATTACCTATGATTCGACAAATGAAGACGGAACAGTCAATTACGATGAGCCGACAGTCTGGGTCACCGGTTCGGATATCGAGTCTGCAGAAGCAGGGACCCAGCAGGATCAGACGACCGGTTCTTCCGACTTTGTTGTCCAGCTCCATCTTAATGATAACGGAACAAAGAGTTTTGCGGAAGCAACAGAGTCCCATCTCCAGCAGATCATCTATATTGTTTATGATGGTGAAGTTGTAAGCGCACCGAGAGTACAGGCTGTTATCAGCGACGGTAACTGTATTATCGAAGGTATGGGTTCCTACGAAGATGCGGAACGCCTTGCTTCAACGATCCGTATCGGTTCCTTGAACTTAGAGCTTCAGGAGATCTCCTCGAAAGTAGTCAGTGCAAAACTTGGTGATAACGCGGTTTCGACATCCCTGATCGCAGGTGCGATCGGTATCCTCCTGATCATTATCTTCATGATCATTTTCTACCGTATCCCGGGTGTTGCGGCTGCAATCGCGATGGTATTCTATACGGCAGCGATGCTGCTTCTTCTGAATGCCTTTAACTTAACGCTTACGATCTCCGGTATTGCCGGTATTATCCTGTCCATTGGTATGGCCGTGGACGGCAACGTTATTATTAACTCCAGGATCAAGGAAGAACTCGAGGCAGGAAGAAGCACTCAGGAAGCGATCAAATTTGGTTTCCGGAAATCTGCTTCCGCGATCCTCGACGGAAATATTACGACCCTGATCGTCGCGGTCGTCCTTTTGATCTTCGGTTCCGGATCGGTCCAGGGATTCGGTATGACACTGGCAATCGGTATTGTACTCAGTGTAATTACCTCTCTTCTTGTATCACGCCTGATCGTTGCATGCCTGTATGCGATGGGCTGTAAAGATTCGAAGTACTATGCAAAAATTGGAAAAGCAAAAAGAAAGATCTTCGACTTTGTCGGAAAAAAAGCAGTTTGGTTTATTGTTGCCGCTGCCTGCATCGTTGTCGGTATTATCTTTGCAGTCGTAAATGCCGCAGGCGGCAAGGGACCATTGAATTACAATATTGAGTTTGTAGGCGGTGTTTCGACTCAGGTCGATCTTCAGAAAGAATATTCGATTGAAGATTTCAATACCCAGATCAAGAATGATATTGCTGAAGTCATTGGAAATAATGACATTGAGGGTCAGAAAGTAACTGGTACGACCCAGTACGTGATCAAGACTCAGGACCTTGATGCGGAAACAAGAAATGAACTTCAGACGATGCTGATAGAGAAGTACGGAGCAGATCCGGACAGCTTTGAGACGACCTATATCAGCGCATCTGTCAGCAATGAGATCCAGAGAGACGCGGTCATCTCACTGATCATTGCGGCGGCCTGCATGCTGATCTATATCTGGGTCCGTTTCCGGAAGTTTAAGTTCGCGATTTCCTCGGTTATCGCTCTGATCCACGACGTATTGATCGTTATCGCGTTCTATGCGGTCTTCCGTCTTTCTGTCGGAAACTCCTTTATTGCCTGCGTTCTTACGATCGTCGGTTATTCGATCAACGCGACCATCGTTATCTTCGACCGTATCAGAGAGAATATGAAAGAGCCGGAGATCAATTACGATCTGAAGCTTGTTGTTAATACCAGTATCCAGCAGACGCTGACAAGAAGTATCTTTACTTCCGCGACAACGTTTGTCATGGTCCTGATCCTTTACATCCTCGGAGTCGAATCCATGAGAGCATTTGCGCTTCCGATCGCTGTCGGTATTGTCGCCGGTGCTTTCTCCTCGATCTTTATCTCCGGCAACCTTTATTACTTAATGACGAAGAAGAAAGATCGTTATAATGCGCAGCTTGCTGCCAGGTTTGCGAAAGCGGCGCCGGTCGAGGGCGAAGGGGAAGCTGCAGAGTCTTTCGTAAGCGGAGCATCCGGAGCAGCAGAAATTGCGGCTTCCGGCGAGGAGCAGGTAAAGAAGATCACAGCAAATCCAAACAGAAAGAAAAAGAAAAAGAGAAAACAGTAAAGAAACGTGAGCAGATATTATCTTTACTGCAAGAAAGCAGATTTTAAAAAAATATCTGAATTATTTCATATCTCGCCGATGCTGGCACGGATCTTAAGGAACCGTGACCTGATCACAGAAAAAGAGATCGATGAATACTTAAACGGAGGAACTGACAAGCTGTATGATCCTTTTCAGCTGAAAGGGATGGAAGAGGCAGTTCCTCTTCTTTTTGACGCGATCCGTAATAACAGGAAAATCCGGATCATCGGAGATTACGATACGGATGGGGTCTGTTCTTCCTATATTTTGAAGTCTTATCTAAATGCAGCAGGTGGAAAAGCGGATATCCGGCTTCCGAACCGGATGATGGAAGGCTATGGGATGAACGCTGAGATGGTCGAGGAAGCTTTTTCAGACGGAATCGAACTGATCCTGACCTGTGACAACGGTGTCTCTTCCTATGAAGCTGTCCAAAAAGCAAAAGAAAAGGGAATTCCGGTCATAGTATCCGACCATCACGAAGTTCCGGAACCATTGATCGATTCTGAAGTCGTGATCGATGCAAAACAGCCCGGCTGTCCATACCCCTTCAAAGAGCTTTGCGGAGCAGGTGTCGCTTATAAAATCGTATCCGCTATGAACGAAAGGATTAAGGAATATCTGCCGGAGAAGGATCCGGCTTCTTACGGGCCGCTGTTAAAAGAACTATTAGTCTTTGCAGGGATCGCGACGATTGCGGACGTTGTTCCATTGATCGGGGAAAACCGGATCATTGCAAAAGAAGGAATCCGGCTTCTGAAAGAAACGACAAATCAGGGCTTAAAGGCACTGATCCGATCAAGAAATCTGGAAATGGACCGGATCGGCTCGTTCCATATCGGATTTATCATTGCTCCGTGCATTAATTCGGCCGGAAGGCTAAAGGATGCGGAGATTGCTCTGGAACTTTTTGAAGAGACTGATGAGAAAAAAGCAGAAATTCTTGCGGAAGATCTTTCAAGATTGAATGAGGAGCGGAAAGAGATGACTGCCTCCCAGACGGTGGCTGCGAATCAATATGTTCAGGAGATATGGAAACGGGAAGAATCTCTGCCGAAGATCCTGGTGATCTTTCTTCCGGATGCACATGAAAGCATTGCGGGGATTATTGCAGGCAGGCTCAAAGAAGATTACGCAAGG
>JAFWFQ010000023.1 GCA_017515535.1 Parasporobacterium sp.
CCGCTGGATGCGGCACAGAAAAACTTGGCTTCCTACGACTGGGTCATTTTCACCAGCACCAACGGCGTAGACCTGTTCTTCGACCGCCTGCTGCAGAACGGCAAGGACGCCCGCGCCTTTGCCAACAATAAAATCGCAGCCATCGGTACTGCCACGGCAGACATGCTGACCGCCTACGGACTGACAGCCGATTTAATCCCCGCCTCCTACAAAGCGGAAGACCTGGTTGACACCCTGCTGCCCCAGTTGCACAAAGGAAGCAAGGTACTGCTGGCCCGGGCCAAAGAAGCCCGCAACGTGCTGCCGGACTCCTTGCAGGCAGCCGGCGCCGATGTGGATGTGGTTGCTGTGTACCAGACCGTCAGCGACTGCGAAAACAAGGAAGACATATTTAAAAACACCTTTTTGTTTTTTCAAGTCGGCCTCCTCTTAAAACCGGAAGTACAGGAACGGGTTATAAGTAGCATTTACAAGATATGCGATCGAGGCAAGGAATACAGCCGCATAGCATATCGTTGCAATAATCTTAAAGCCGGAGCCCTTTCTGGAAGCGATCAGGGTAAACAGCTTCATGACCAGCGGAGTTGAACACAGAATACAAACGATAAGGAGAACTGCGTTTGTCCGGAGGAAATAAAGGGTCGTGGCATCAATAAACGGTGTATGTAAGATCCCGAACATCGAGGCGAAGTTTGCGCCGAGTTCCGGAACCGAAGGTGACGAAAAGATCAGCCAGCCGAGGACAAAGATGATGATCGTATAAATATGCCCGACAACAGGACCGGCCTTTTTCAATCCTTTTCCGTAAACGTATTTTTCCAGAAGAAGGATGATCGCGTAGTAAAGCCCCCAGAACACAAAGTTCCAAGCGGCACCGTGCCAGAATCCGGTCAGGATCCAGACGACAAGGATATTCCGGATATGCTTGATCGCGGAAACTCTGTTTCCGCCCATCGGAATATAGACATATTCCCGGAACCAGGTTCCGAGGGAGATGTGCCATCTGCGCCAGAATTCCGTTGCACTTTTGGAAATATACGGGTAATCAAAGTTCTGTACAAATTCAAAGCCGAGCATCTTTCCGAGACCGACGGCCATATCCGAGTAACCGGAAAAGTCAAAGTAGATCTGGAACGTAAAGGCAATTACACCGAGCCAGGTCGTAAGAACTGCACGGTCCGGAGCCGCCGCAAGAAAGACAGCATCATAAAGCATTCCGATATTGTTGGCTAAAAGGACTTTTTTTGCCAGCCCGATAATAAACCAAGCCGTTCCTTCCGCAAACTTTTCGAAGGTGATCTTTCTTCCGGTCAGCTGGCGTTCAATATCAGCGTAACGGACGATCGGACCTGCGATCAGCTGAGGGAACATCGAAATATAGGCACCGAAGTTTATGATATTTTTCTGGACCTTGACATTGCCCTTGTAAACGTCAATGACATAAGACAACGTCTGGAAGGTATAGAACGAGATACCGATCGGAAGGGCAAGGTTCCGGATCGGGATCGCGATATGGAACAGCGAGTTGATGTTTCCGATCACAAAGCCGTAGTATTTAAAGAAGCATAAAAGCCCGAGGTTAACGACAAGGCAGAAAATGAAGACCAGAGTCCGCATCTTCATCTTTCCGCGCTGCCGGTAATAAGCAATGCTCCGGGCGGCGTAATAGTTGTAGATAATACTGAAGATCATCAGGAGGACATAGACCGGCTCTCCCCAGGCATAGAAGATAAGGCTCATGATAAGAAGAACCAGATTCTTCCCTTTGCGCGGAACCACATAATAGAGGATCAGCGTAACAGGAAGGAATATGCAGATGAAAAAGAGACTGCTGAATATCATTCTATAAAGCTCCTGCGAATGCAGAGTCGATTTCCTCTGCATTCGGATCGATCACAAATAAAATATAATTTCCCTGGACATCCAAAATATAATCCTGCGCGAGAGCGTACTGCTCCGGCGCGTATCCTTCAAAGCTTTGTTCCTTGCCGGCCTGACGTTTGAGGATCGCCTCGGTAAGGGCCTCCGCCTGGTCTGTGCTTTTCAGCTTCACAACGAGAAGCTCTTCCGCATCCATGTTGGAGACCGGCGCATAGTAGAGGACACCATCGTAATCCGCCGCATTCAGACCGTAGTATTTTTTGAAATAACGGTCGGTGGAAATTTCCATTTTCTCGCTGTTGACGGTAGCGGTGACTTTGTCAAAGACCTCCTGTGCCGGCGTCAGGGACTCGGAATTCCGCAGGAAGACAAAAATCACGATCGCCGCGATCAGTCCGGCGACAAGCAATATTCTGATAATTGTGTAAATAATATTATTGGCTTTCATTTTCTAACGCGCTACGGACATATCACTTGCGATCGTTGCTGCAATCAATGCACCCCAGTAAGGATAAAACTCTTCGACGAGATGGACCCCGTCATCGATATAGAGATCTCTGTGCTGGTTACAGATCTCCGTCGCGTCGATATATCCGATCTCGTGTTCTTCACAATAATTCTTAATATACTCGTTCCACTCCGGGATCACCATCCAGTTTGGTGCCCGTTCATATTCCGATTCAAGGCAGGGCAGGATCGAGTTAACATAGATCTTAACGCCCGGATCGACCTCGCGCAGATCCTCGATCAGTCCGGCAAAATCATTCATGTAGTTTACAACGCCGTAATCATGATACAGGCCGGTATCATTGATCCCGTAGGAGATCACGATGACCCTGGGCTTTCTTGCCTCGACTTCCGGAAGATACTCTTCGATCTTGTAGATTGTTGTGCTGTGTGTGACAAGACAGTGTGCATCGTCCATAAAGTCGTAGATCAGGAAGCACTGAGCCCTGGAATCTCCCATGATCAGGGTGTCGTAGTCTTTCAGCGTTTTCCAGATCGCGGAAGGATCGCTGTCGAACTCTGCAAGAAGCTCATCCACTGACTGCCGGTTATCCTCTTCGAAAATCCGGTCTTCGATCGGTGTCGTATCGACCGATTCCATTTCTGTAATAAAGTTCAGGCCTTCTGCATCAGCGGCAGAAAAGGACGGTTCAGTCTGGGCGGATGTTTTTTCATATTTCATAACAAAGACCACCGCGACTGCGGCAACGATTGCCGCAATCAGAACAGGAATGATGATCGAGATGGGAGACCGTTTCTTATTCATCGCGCATGATCACCTCGAGGATCCTTGCTCCCCAGTAAGGGTAAAACTCACTGACAAGATGGGTCCCGTCTTCCCGGTACATATCGACATGCTCCGCACAAAGATCGGAGATATCGATAAAGCCGTAACCTTTTTGTTCACAGTAATTTCTGATATATTCGTTCCATTCCGGGATCACCGTAAAACCGGGTGCCTGCCGGTAGCCCTCTTCGGAACAGGGAACAATGCAGTTCATGTAGATCTTAACGTCCGGAACCAGTTCCTTGATCGTTTCAATCGAATTGTTCAGCTCTTCCATAAAAACATCCGGGGTCGGAAAGTACACCGGCATTCCGATCTCCCGCGGCATCTCATTGATCCCGAAACAGAAAATAACATAGGAAGGAGAGAGCGCTGCAATCTGGTCGAACAGGGCCGGAACCTCCATGATGCTCCAGCCGATCCCGCCAAGGACATGGTTTTCGTCTAGATAACCATAGGCGGAAAAACCGGATGTTCTGGATTCTCCTACCAGGACAATATTGTTGTCCCGGATCGCGGAAAATATCTTGTCCGGATCAGAAAGGAGTTCCTGCAGCATCTGTTCATCTAACTTCGCTTTTTCTTCCGCAAGGATCGCTTCCTCGATCGGTGCCGTTGGAACGGCCTCCATTCTGGTGATATAACCGCGGCCTTTTGCAACCTGCGGGGTCTGATCCGTTTCCGCATAGGAAGGCTTGGAAGAATCCATTAGTGAAATGACAACAACTGCTGCAATGATCAGCAGCAGTGATAAGGATATGATGAATATTGACTTGATAGAGGTTCGTTTTTGCTTCTTCATAAACCTGTCATTTTGTGTTTTGAGCGATACCAACATATAGTATAACGAATGTCCCCCTTTTTCAAGCACTAATATATAGTAGAATAAAAAAACAGGTGATATTTTTTGGTGCCATATCAGGGATTTTATGGTAAGATACATTAATTGACATTTGAGAGTACTAAGTGCCGGCTCATTTGCCGGTACGGAAAGAAGGGAAAGATGGAAAAGAAACCGTATTACATTACAACTGCGATTGCCTATACTTCAGGAAAACCGCATATCGGCAATACCTATGAGATCATTCTTGCCGATGCAATTGCACGTTTCCGCCGGATGGAAGGCTTCGATGTCCGCTTCCAGACCGGAACCGACGAGCATGGCCAGAAGATCGAAGATAAAGCAACTGCGGCAGGTATGACTCCGAAGGAATTTGTTGATAAAACCGCCGGAGAGGTAAAACGGATCTGGGATCTTATGAATACTTCCTATGACCGTTTTATCCGGACAACAGATCCGGATCATGAACTTCAGATCCAGAAGATCTTTAAGAAACTGTATGAGAAAGGTGATATTTACAAGGGTGCTTATGAAGGCATGTATTGTAAAGAATGCGAAGCCTTTTATACAGAAAGCCAGATCGAAGACGGAAAATGCCCGGAATGTGGTATGGAAGTACATCCTGCAAAAGAAGAAGCTTACTTCTTTAAGATGAGCAAGTATGCAGACCGTCTGATCGAACATATTGAAACCCATCCGGAATTCATTCAGCCGGAATCCCGGAAGAATGAGATGATGAATAACTTCCTGAAGCCGGGGCTTATGGACCTTTGCGTTTCCAGAACCTCTTTTAAATGGGGAATTCCGGTAGACTTTGATCCGTCCCATGTTGTTTATGTATGGGTCGACGCTCTTTCCAACTATATTACCGGTCTTGGATATGACGCTGACGGAAATCATGGGGAATTGTATAAGAAATACTGGCCGGCGGCTCTCCATCTGATCGGAAAGGATATCTTAAGATTCCATACGATCTACTGGCCGATCATGCTGATGGCACTCGACGTTCCGCTTCCAAAGCAGGTCTTTGGCCATCCGTGGCTTCTTCTCGGCGAAGGAAAGATGAGCAAATCCAAAGGAAATGTTATTTATGCGGATGATCTGGTCGATATCTTTGGTGTTGACGCGGTCCGGTACTTTGCGATCCATGAGATGCCGTTTGAAAATGACGGAACGATCACCTGGGAACTTGTTGTTGAGCGTGTTAATTCCGACCTGGCAAATACGCTCGGCAATCTTGTAAACAGAACGATCTCGATGTCAAACAAATACTTTGGCGGAGAAGTCTCCGACAAGGGCGCGGAAGAAGCGGTCGATCAGGACTTTAAGGCCGTTATCTGCGGAACAAGAGACAAAGCAGTCGAGAAGATGACAGATCTTCATGCAGCAGACGCAATGACAGAAATCTGGAATCTCTTTAAACGCTGCAATAAATACATTGATGAGACGGAGCCGTGGGTCCTTGCGAAAGATGAGGCAAAGAAAGACCGTCTTGCAACGGTACTTTATAACCTGATCGAAGGCATCAACATTGGTGCAAGCCTGATTCAGCCGTTCATGCCGGAAACCTCCGATAAGATCCTTGCCCAGATCAATGCGAAACCAAGAGCATTTGAAGACATGGACAAGTTTGGGCTTTACGAATCCGGAACGCACGTAACGGAAAAACCTGAGATCCTTTTCGCAAGAAAGGACCTCAAGGAAGTCCTCGCAAAAGTCGAAGAATTACTGTAAACAGAAAAGAATACAGGGATCATGCTTATATGGATCTGATTTTTGATACACATGCACATTACGATGATGAAGCCTTCAATGAAGACCGGGAAGAACTCCTTTCCGGTCTTTTTGGGAACGGCGTCGGAACGGTCGTGGATATCAGCGCAAATTTCGAAGGGATCCCGGATGTCCTTGCTTTGGCGGAGAAATACGATTTTCTTTATGCTGCGGTCGGTGTTCATCCGAGTGAAGTCTATGATTTAGCGGATCGTGATATCGACCGGGTCGAACAATATGCCGTATCCGGAAAGAAGGTCGTTGCGGTCGGCGAGATCGGACTGGATTATCATTACCCGGATACGGATAAGGAGAAACAGCAAAAATGGTTCGCGATGCAGATCGATCTTGCGAAGCGGATCGGCCTTCCGATCGTCGTTCACAGCCGGGATGCGGCAAAGGATACACTGGATATGATCCGTGCGGAAGGCGCGAAGGAGACCGGCGGCGTCATCCATTGTTTTTCCTACGAATGGGAAATGGCGAAGCTTTATCTCGATATGGGATTCTATATCGGGATCGGCGGAGTCGTGACGTTTAAGAAATCCCGGAAGCTGAAAGAGATCGCGGAAAAGATACCGATGGAACAGCTTCTTCTGGAAACCGATTGTCCGTATCTTGCTCCGGAACCGTTCCGGGGACGGCGCAACAATTCATCCCTTCTTCGATATGTCGTGGAGACGATCGCGGAGCTCCGGAATATGGATCCGGAAGACGTGATCCGGATCACAGCAGAAAATGCCCGCCGGTTTTACCGGATTCAGGAACAAAAATGAGCGATTTAGGAAATCCGAGGATTATTCAGGAATTGATCAGGGAACATCATTTTGCCGTACAGAAAAAGTATGGGCAGAATTTTCTTGTGGATTCCAATATCCTTGAGGGAATCGTTTCCGCTGCCGGAATCACAAAAGAAGATACCGTCCTTGAAATCGGTCCGGGAATGGGATCTCTGACCCAGTACCTGTTAGAATCTGCCGGCCGGGTCATTGCGGTTGAAGTTGACAAGATGCTGATTCCGATCTTAAAGGAAAATCTGAAAGATTATTCAAATCTGACTCTGATCCATGGAGATATCTTAAAGCTGGACCTATCTGAGGTCTTAGCCGGGGAAGAAGGTAAAAGGATCAAGGTCGTAGCAAATCTGCCGTATTATATTACGACCCCGATCGTCATGGAGCTTCTGGAAAAGCAGGAGGATCTGGAAAGCATTACGGTCATGGTCCAGAAAGAAGTTGCCCAGAGGATGCAGGAAGGTCCCGGGAGCAAATCTTATGGGGCGTTAAGTCTTGCCGTCCAGTATTATTCAAAACCGCAGATCGTCATGACCGTCTCAAAGCATTGTTTCCTTCCGAAACCGGATGTGGATTCCGCCGTGATCAGGCTTGATATTTACCGGCCGGAAGAAAGACCGGTACGATCCGATGATCCGGCATTTCTGTTCCGGGTGATCCGTGCGGCTTTTAACCAGAGAAGAAAGACGCTGGTCAATTCGCTCTCGAATGATCCGGCCATAAAGATCCCGAAGGAAAAAACGATACAGGCGCTGCAATCGATGGGCAAACCGGAGACGATCCGCGGAGAGGCCCTTACGCTTTCAGAATTTGCGGAATTGTCTGCACTGCTCATCTGACAGTTTGTCAGGAAATAGGTGCGGGAACGTTTTTGCTTTTTGAGCGCTTTACAATCAGATAAATAATCGTAATGATAAAGATCGCAAGGCTGATCCACTGGGACGTGGACAGTGGTCCCCAGAATCCCCGGAGCGCATCGCCCCTAAGGAACTCATCCAGAAACCTTACAACAGAATACATCAGAAGATAAGAGGAGGTGACAGAAAAGCTGTCGCCTTTTTTCAAAAGCAGGATCAAAAGGACGATAAAAATGATCAGCTCTAACAATGCTTCGAGCGGCTGGACCGGGAAGCGGGTAAAGTTTACGATATCGTCATTGATCCCCGGTGTAACATGTGCCTGGGTATAATGAAGCGCAAGCGGTCCATGGTATTCGATCCCGTAGCAGCAGCCGGTCAGAGAACAGCCGATCCGTCCGAGGACATGGAAAAGAGGAAATGCGATTACGGTATTGTTCAGGTAAAGCCTTGCGGGAAGCTTCCGTATCCGGATATACAGATACATGAAAAGAAGCGCACAGAGAAGTCCCCCGTAAAAGACCATGCCGGAAGAGGCGTAGTAAAGGCTGTCTATCAGCTCGGCTCCGTTATGGATATTCGGAACTTCGTTTGTGATAAAATCCGGGAGCCCGACCAGGAAAAACATCACATGACCGCCAACAAAGATGCCTGCCGCACCGCAGACACAGAGATAAGCTAAATGACTCTTTGTCAGTTTTGTTTTCCGGGCAACAAGAAAAACGACCAGTACGGCCAGGACAAGTCCTATGATTCCTGTAATCTGATAGGCATTCATGGCGGGATTATATCACATGTGTTATAATTCTGCCAAATGAAGACGATGATTTTAAAAATAACCGAAGAGAATCTGAAAAAGGCCGGCGCGGTCCTTCGCTCCGGCGGGATCGTTGCGTTTCCGACCGATACCGTTTATGGTCTCGGAGCGGTCTATTCTGATGAAAAGGCCGTCGCCGGAATCTTTGAAGCAAAAGGAAGAAACGAAGGAAAACCCTTAAGTCTTTTAGTCAGCGAAAAAGAACAGGTCCGTCTTATCGCGGAAGAGATTTCGGAAAAGGCGGAGCGCTTAATGGAAAAATACTGGCCCGGCGCATTAACGATCATACTGAAAAAGAAAGACGGGATTTCAGATCTTGTTACGGCAGGAAAAGACACCGTCGGGATCCGGATGCCGGATGATCCGGCAGCGCTCCTGCTTTTAAAGGAGGCAGGGAGTCCCTTGGCGGCTCCGAGCGCAAATACGTCCGGGAAGCGGAGTTCCGTCTGTGCGGAGGATGTGATCGAAGATCTTGACGGAAGGATCGATCTGATCCTGGACGGCGGGCGCTGTCCGGTCGGGATCTCTTCAACGGTCGTGGACCTGACCGGAAAAGAGCCGGTGATCCTGCGGGAAGGGGTCATTACAAAAACGATGATTGACGAGGCTTAGCCGCGCAAGTTAGAATTGACATAAGGAGAAGGCATGAAAAATATTAAACGAATTATCTTTTTGGATGAAGAAAATACCCGGATCAGCCCGATCACGGCGGTTCTTTTTCAGCAGAAACTTGAAGAAGCCGGAAAGACCGATCTTGCAGTCTGCTCGAGAGGCAACGTTGTTCTCTTTCCGGAACCGGTAAACCAGAAGATCCTGCGGATCTCAAAATCTTACGGTCTGGATCTTTCGGACTACAGCGCGATCCCGCTCGAAGAGAGTGATCTTGCGCCGGATACCCTTGTTCTGGCCATGGATGCCTCCAGCAAGGCAACGGTTTATGAGCGTTATTCCAACGCTGTCAATATTTATACATTAAAGGAATATTTGGGAAGCTCGGGGGATCTGAAGCTTCCGCTTGGAGGAACGATTGATGAATACGCGACGATCATCGAGATCATCAGCGGCCTTCTTGGATTATTAATGGAAAAGCTTTATGCAGTAGAAAACTAGATTCGACGGAAGGAGCGGACCATGGGAATCGTAGCAATTGGATGTGATCATGCAGCATATGAAATGAAAGAGGCTCTGAAGGACCATCTGAAAGAGCGGGGGTACGATGTAAAGGATTTCGGAACGGATTCAGAGGTATCCTGTGACTATCCGGATTTTGCGAAGAAAGTCGCCCATGCGGTTGCGGACGGAGAGGCAGAGCAGGGCGTTCTGGTCTGCGGGACCGGTATCGGGATGAGCATTGCTGCAAATAAAGTCAAAGGAATCCGGGCGGCGGTCGTCGGAGATTCGTTCTCCGCGAAAGCAACCAGGGAACATAATGATGCGAATATTCTTTGCATGGGCGCCCGTGTCATCGATATTCCGAAAGCGATTGAATTTCTGGACATCTTTCTGGACACTCCGTTTTCGGAAGGGGAAAACCATATCCGCAGGATCTCGAAACTGGAAGAGTAGCGGCAGAACCGCAAAAGAAGATAGAATGGTTACAGGGAGGAATTATGAGTAACAAGCGTGAAGATTATATCAGCTGGGATGAGTATTTTATGGGAGTTACGATGTTGTCGGCGCAGAGAAGCAAGGATCCGTCGACACAGGTCGGGGCATGTATCGTAAGCCAGGACAACAAGATCCTTTCTATGGGATATAACGGACTTCCCATCGGCTGTTCGGATGATGAATTCCCGTGGGAGAAAGATGATGAGACGCCGGAGCACAGCAAGTATTTCTACTCGACCCACAGCGAGCTGAACGCGATCTTAAATTACCGGGGAGGAAGCCTGGACGGAACAAAGCTTTATGTTACGCTGTTCCCCTGTAATGAATGCGCAAAAGCCTGTATTCAGGCAGGAATCAAAACGATCATCTACGCAGACGATAAATATGACGGAACTCCAAGCGTGATCGCGTCAAAACGGATGCTGAATGCGGCAGGGGTCGTATACAGAAGATATCAGCATACCGGACGGGAAATAACATTGTATCTTTAAAAACACAGGGAAAAACATCAAAATAAATAATCATATTAAATAAGAAAAGGGGCGGGATTCCTAAGAAATCTCGCCCCTTTGCATTGAAATTAATACAAAAAAATGTTATTATTTAAAAAATTTGATTTTTTTGCGGAGGCGTATGTCTATGGCACAGGAAACGATTCAGAATATTAAAGATGCGGAGTTAAAAGCGCAGCAGGTTTTAAAAGATGCAGAAGCAGAAAAAAACGCGCTTTTAAAGAAAGCAAGGGAAGACGGAGCTGCTTATAAAGAGGAGCTGACGGCCCGTGCAACGGAAGCCGCAAAAAAGGCAGTTGAAGAGGTTGAAAAAACCAGAGATTCAGTTCTTGAAAAAGCATCTGCAAGAGCAGAGGCTGTGATCCAGGGCTTTTCCGGAGATCTCGGTGGAAAACGGGAGGCAGCGATCCAGGCTGTAATCTCAGAAATCGCTTAAATATTAAGAGACTGAAAACAATTCAGGAGGAACCATAGATGGCTATACTTGCCATGAAACGCATTACCATATGCGGATTGAAAAAAGACAGCAAAGCAATTCTTGAAACGATCCAGCGTTTAGGCGTGATTGAAATTCAGGATTTTACACCGGAAGACGAAGTATTCAAAAAGAAACCGATGCCGATCTCGGGCGCGGAATTTGAACGGAACATTCACGATGCAGAAAATGCAATCGAAGTTTTGAATACATATAACGAAGAAAAATCAGGTATTTTATCTTCTTTTAAGGGTCGTGCTGTTATCAGCAGGGAAGACTACGACAATTTCCACACAGAGCTTTCTTCTGTGAAATCCACAATGTCCAGGATCCTTGCCTTATCCAAGGATGTTGCTGAAAAGAAAGCGGAAATCGTAAAGTGCAACCAGCAGCTTGACATGCTGGTCCCGTGGGAGGGACTGGATATTCCGCTGGACCTTTCCGGAACAGAAAAGACATCTGTCTTTATCGGAGCGCTTCCGGGAGACTGGACACTTGATGCGATTTATGAAGCCATGGCAGAGAACCTGCCGGTGGATGTGACGATCATCAGTCATGACAAAAACCAGACCTGTATTATGCTGATCTGTGAAAAAGCGGCTCATGACTCCGTAAACAGCGCGCTCAGGGGAATCGGCTTTGCCTATCCTTCTGTCAGCTGTTCCGCGACACCTTCTGAGCAGAAAGTGCTCCTTCAGCAGGAAATTGAAAAATTAGAAGAACAGATCAAAACATGTGAAGAGGAAATCGTATCTTATGATGATCAGCGTCCGAAGATCAAATTCCTTGCGGATTATCAGAAGATCAGAGAAGAGAAGTACGCGGTTGCTACTTCCCTTCCGCAATCGGAGCATGCCTTTGTCATGTCCGGATACATTCCGGAAAAATATATTCCGGATCTGGAAAACGCACTCGCTGATTATGCGGTGACTGTTGAAACCTCAGATCTGGAAGAGGGAGAGGAAGCGCCGGTTCTCTTAAAGAACAATGCATTTTCTTCTTCCGTGCAGGGTGTTGTGGAATCCTATGCACTTCCTGCAAAAGGGGAAATTGATCCTTCCTTTATCATTTCCCTGTTCTACTTTATATTCTTCGGATTCATGCTTTCCGATGCGGCGATCGGCCTTCTGATCTTCTTGGGTGCCGGCTTCCTGCTGCTGAAGAATAAAAACATGGAGCCGGGACTCCGGAATAACACGAAGCTCTTTATGTTCGGCGGAATCGCCGCAATGATCTTCGGTGTTCTGTTCGGAAGCTACTTTGGTGATCTGATCCCGTCGATTTCCGGACATTTCTTCGGAAACCCGATCGTTGTGAAACCTGTTTGGCTGGATATGCAGCAGAACCCGATGACTGTCCTTTCACTGGCGTTGATCATGGGTATCATCCATATCTTTACCGGTCTTGCGATCAACGGCTACCAGCTGCTTAAGAAGAAAGACATCGTCGGATTCATCTTTGACATCGTCGTCTGGTATATCATCCTGATCGGACTGATCGTAAAATGTCTTTCCATGCAGATGATCATGGATATCCTTGCAGGAGGCGCGAAACCGTTTATTCCTGCTCATATCGGAAATATCGGTCTATATGCCGCGGGTATCGGCTGTATCGCCATTATCATCATGGGCGGAAGAGAGTCCAAGAACTGGGGCAAGAGACTTCTGAAAGGAGCTTATGCAGTTTATGGTATTACAAGCTATCTTTCCGACGTTCTTTCCTACTCCAGACTTCTGGCATTAGGTCTTGCTACCGGCGTTATTTCTTCCGTCGCGAATATGATCGGTACGATGTTCGGCAGCGGTGTTGTCGGAATCATTATCTTCATCGTTGTCTTCTTGATCATTAACGCGATCAATATTGGTATTAATACGCTTGGTGCGTACGTACACACCAACCGTCTGCAATACGTCGAATTCTTCGGTCACTTCTATGACGGAGGCGGCCGTCCGTTCGAACCTTATAGTGTAAAAACAAAATATTATAAATTTAAGGAGAACTAAAAATGATTGATTTCTTACAAGCAAACATGGGCACAATTTTGGCATTACTCGGTGCAGCACTTGCAGTTGGTCTTGCAGGCTCAGGAAGTGCAAGAGGTGTTGGCGTTGCCGGTGAGGCAGCAGCAGGCGTAATTGCTGAAGATCCCGGCAAGTTCGGTAAAGTTATGGTCCTCCAGCTTCTCCCGGGTACACAGGGTATCTACGGTCTGATCATCGGATTCATTACACTGTCCCAGACCGGTATCTTAGGCGGAGACGGAAACATCTCCATTGGCAAAGGCCTTGTTTATCTTTGCGCATGCCTTCCGATCGCGATCGCCGGCTATTTCTCCGGTGTTGCACAGGGAAAAGCTTCCGCAGCGTCCATCGGCGTTGTTGCTAAAAAACCGGATCAGTTCGGTAAAGCAATGATCTTCCCGATCATGGTTGAGACCTACGCGATCCTTGCTCTTCTGGTTTCCATCCTGGCAATCAGCGGTGCAGCAAGTGTAGCATTCTAAGCAAATCTGCAATTTGTTTAGAACTCCGTGGGGTTGCGCAGGAATTTGCAGAAGTATGTGCATTGCACCGCAAATTCCGCGCGGTACAGCAAAACGCTGTCCCATTGAGAACTCATATTTTGAAATAGATTTTAAAAATCGGGAGTTTATACATGAGTGGACTTGATAAAATTTTAGAGCATATCAGCAGCGAAGCCGCAGAGAATGCCGGAAAGATCCTTGCCAACGCAAAGGCAGAAGCTGAGCGTATCCTTGCAAACGACAAGGCAGAGGCTGCACGCCTTGAAAAACAGATCGGCAATCAGAGCGAGCTTGATGTCGCGGCAGCTTCCAAGAGAATCCAGTCTGCAGCAGATCTGAAAGAGAAACGAATGATCCTTGAAGCAAAGCAAAAGGAAATCGATTCTGTCATCGATGCAGCACTGGAAAAACTGAACGGAATGGCTGACGGCGAGTATTTTGCTTATTTGGAAAAAATGCTGGATAAATATGCAACCGGAGAAGAAGGTACGATTCGTTTTTCCAAAAAAGATCTGGATCGTCTTCCGGCTGACTTTGAAGCAAAAGCGGCAGCTCATAAGCTGACGATTTCCAAAGAGCCCGTGAGTATTGACGGCGGTTTTGTACTGGTACATGGAGATATTGAAGAAAACTGCAGTTTTGAAGCGTTGATCAATGCTTCGAGAGAGGTCCTGCAGGATAAGATCGGACAGATACTGTTCAGCTAATAATTTTGAAGAAAGGAGCGGCTTTTCATGGACAAAGAGTTTTTATACGACCCGTTGCTGGACGATGAATTGCTTCCGGACGAGTTGTTCACTTCACAAGTCGCACAGATCCGAACAAAAGAAAATTCGCTGCTCAGTGATCAGGATATTAACGGTCTTATGCAGTGCCCGACCTACGAAGATTGTATCCAGTTCCTGCTGGACAAGGGCTGGGGGCCTGCGGAGCATAATACTCCGGAAGAGCTTCTCTCTGTTGAAAGAGAAAAGACCTGGACATTAATGAGACAGCTTTGCAACGACAAACAGATGAAATCATTTGATATCTTTCGTCTGAGCACAGATTTCCATAATCTGAAGGTTGCGCTGAAAGAAAGTTATGTCCAGAAGGAGACCCCGAACGTTTATATGTCCGGCGGAACGATCCCGATCGAAACGTTTCGGAAAGCAGCAGCTGATAATGATTTTGTAGCGCTTCCGCTTACCATGATGCGCGCAGCAGAAGAGGCAAGAGACGTGCTGTTCCATACGGGTGATTCGCAGCTTTGTGATGTCATCGTCGACCGTGCAGCACTTGAGTCGATCTACAAAGCAGGAAAAGAGACCGGCAATGACTTGCTCTTCGGCTATGCGGAACTGAAAGCGGCAGCAGCAAATATTAATATTGCCATAAGAGCTTGTAAGGCAAATAAAGATATTGATTTTCTGCAGAGAGCTTTTTGCGAATGCAACAGCATTAGTGCGCAAAAGCTGATCGCAGCAACCAGAAACGGACTGGATTCCATTTATGAATATTTGGAAACAACTTCCTATTCGGATGCCATCGACGCACTGAAAGAAAGCCCTGCAGCGTTTGACAGATGGTGTGACAACCGTATGATGAAGCTGATTCAGCCGCAGAAATATAATGCATTTACGATTTCTCCGCTTGCGGCATACGTACTTGCAAAAGAAAATGAGATGAAATCTGTCCGCATGATTCTTTCAGGAAAACTGAATCATCTGGATGAAGAGCAGATCAGGGAAAGGTTAAGGGATTCTTATGTATAAGATAGCAGTGTTAGGAGACAGAGATTCGATCTACGGTTTTGCTACTCTTGGCCTGGAAACATTTCCTGTGACAGATCCGGATGCCGGAGCAGATACACTCAAGAGACTTGCAATGACAGACTATGCCGTGATCTATATCACGGAAAGCCTGAAGGCGCAGATCGAAGATGAAATCGAAAAATTCAGAGACCAGAAACTTCCTGCAATTATTCCGATCCCGGGAGTTTCCGGAAACACCGGCCAGGGAATGGTTGATGTAAAGAGGCTTGTGGAACAGGCTGTCGGATCGGACATCATTTTCAATAATGATAATTAAAATGAACAATTGAAGGCTAAGAAATAAAAAGTAACAGAAAGGCATTGGTACAAACTTATGAGCAAAGGTACAATTAAAAAAGTTGCCGGACCATTGGTTGTAGCGACAGGGATGAGAGATGCGAACATGTTCGACGTATGCCGTGTTGCTGAACAGCGACTGATTGGTGAGATCATCGAGATCCACGGTGACGAAGCCTCTATTCAGGTATATGAAGAGACCTCAGGCCTCGGACCCGGAGAGCCGGTTGAATCCACGAACGCTCCGTTGAGTGTAGACCTGGCACCGGGACTGATCGGAAGTATTTTCGACGGTATCCAGAGACCGCTGGTCAAGATCATGGAAATGACGGGAAACAACCTTACCCGCGGTGTTGAGGTTCCGTCTCTTGATATGGAAAAGAAATGGACGTTTGTTCCGACCGCAAAGGTCGGCGATCAAGTCGCTCCATGCGATGTTCTCGGAACGGTTCAGGAAACCCATATCGTAGAGCAGAGGATCATGGTTCCTCATGGTGTAGAAGGTACGATCGTTTCCATTGAAAGCGGTGACTTCACGATCGAAGAGACGATTGCTGTGATCGAAACAGCTGATGGTGAAAAGAAAGAAGTCGCAATGCTTCAGAAATGGCCGGTTCGCGTAGGCCGTCCGTATAAAGAAAAATTATCACCTACCATGCCGTTAGTTACAGGCCAGAGAGTTATTGACGCATTGTTCCCGATCGCAAAGGGCGGAACCGCGGCGATCCCGGGACCGTTCGGATCCGGAAAGACAGTCACACAGCATCAGCTTGCAAAGTGGGCAGAAGCAGATATCGTCGTCTATATCGGCTGCGGCGAGCGTGGAAACGAGATGACAGACGTTCTGAATGAGTTCCCGGAACTGAAGGATCCGAAGACCGGATACTCCCTGATGGAGCGGACCGTTCTTATTGCAAATACTTCGGATATGCCGGTTGCTGCTCGTGAGGCATCGATCTATGTCGGTATTACGATTGCAGAATACTTCAGAGATATGGGATTCTCGGTCGCTCTTATGGCAGACTCCACATCCCGTTGGGCAGAGGCGCTTCGAGAGATGAGTGGTCGTCTGGAAGAGATGCCCGGTGAGGAAGGTTATCCGGCTTATCTGGGATCCCGTCTTGCACAGTTCTATGAGAGAGCAGGACGTGTTATCTCCTGTGGCAATAATCCGCGTGAAGGAGCACTTTCCGTTATCGGAGCTGTTTCTCCTCCGGGTGGTGATATTTCCGAGCCGGTCTCTCAGGCAACCCTGCGTATCGTAAAGGTATTCTGGGGACTGGATTCCAACCTGGCTTACAGAAGACATTTCCCGGCGATCAACTGGCTGACAAGTTATTCGCTTTATACAACGGATATGGGGCCGTGGTTTGATGAGGCTGTTGGCGGACCTTGGATGGAATGCCGAGGACGTATGATGGCAATGCTTTCTGATGAGGCTGCACTCGAAGAGATCGTACAGCTCGTTGGTATGGATGCACTTTCTGCTCCGGATCGTCTGAAGATGGAGGCAGCAAGGTCGATCCGTGAGGACTTCCTGCATCAGGATTCCTTCAACGAAGTTGATACCTATACCGAACTTGATAAGCAGTTCCTGATGATGAAGCTGATCTTAGCTTATTATGATCAGGCGCTGGATGCTTTGGAAAAAGGCGCTTCTATCGAGACCCTGGTTAATCTCGATGTCAGAGAGCGTATCGGTCGTTATAAATATACTGTTCATGACCGTGTACAGGACGAATACGAAAACGTCATGGCACAGCTGAAACAGGAAGTTGAAAACACAATCGTAGAGGAGGACTAATTATGCCGAAAGAGTATAGAACCATTCAGGAAATTGCAGGTCCTCTGATGCTCGTTCAGGGCGTTTCCGGAGTTACCTACAACGAGTTGGGCGAAATCGAACTTGCAAGCGGCGAAAAGAGACGCTGCAAAGTTCTGGAAATCGATGGAAGCAACGCAGTTGTACAGCTGTTTGAATCTTCCACCGGTATCAACCCGCAGGAAAGTAAAGTCCGTTTCCTCGGAAGATCCATGGAGCTGGGTGTTTCCGAAGATATGCTGAGCCGTGTGTTCGATGGACTTGGACGTCCGATCGACGGAGGTCCTGAGATCCTTCCGGATAAGAGAATGGACGTTAACGGACTTCCGATGAACCCGGCGGCAAGAAACTATCCGCAGGAGTTCATTCAGACCGGTGTTTCCGCAATTGACGGACTGAACACACTGGTCCGCGGACAGAAGCTTCCAATCTTCTCCATGTCCGGTCTGCCGCACGCGGATCTGGCAGCACAGATCGCACGTCAGGCAAAGGTTCGCGGAACCGATGAGCAGTTCGCCGTTGTATTCGCGGCAATGGGTATCACTTTCGAAGAGGCAAACTTCTTCACGAGATCCTTTACTGAGACAGGCGCAATTGACAGAACGGTTATGTTCGTAAACCTTGCGAACGACCCTGCAGTTGAGCGTCTTGCGACTCCGAAGATGGCGCTGACCGCTGCGGAATATCTGGCATTTGAAAAGAACATGCACGTACTCGTAATCCTGACAGATATCACAAACTACGCTGACTCCCTTCGTGAGGTAAGTGCGGCTCAGAAAGAGGTTCCGGGCCGTCGTGGATATCCGGGATATATGTATACAGACCTTGCAACGATGTATGAGAGAGCAGGACGTCAGGAAGGCAAGACAGGTTCTATCACAATGATCCCGATCCTGACCATGCCGGAAGATGACAAGACCCACCCGATCCCTGACCTTACCGGTTATATCACTGAGGGCCAGATCATCTTAAGCCGTGAGCTGTTCCGTCAGGGCGTTATGCCTCCGATCGATGTTCTTCCGTCCCTTTCCCGTCTGAAAGATAAGGGTATCGGAGAAGGCAAGACCCGTCCGGATCATGCAAATACCATGAACCAGCTGTTTGCGGCATATGCCCGTGGAAAAGAAGCGAAAGAACTCATGGTCGTTCTTGGTGAAGCAGCACTGACTGATATGGATAAACTGTATGCGAAGTTTGCGGATGAATTCGAAAAACAGTATGTCTCCCAGGGCTTTGTGACAAACAGAGATATTGAGGAAACTCTTGATCTCGGCTGGGAGCTGCTCCGTATCCTTCCGCGTACAGAACTCAAGCGTATTAAGGATGAGTTCCTTGATCAGTATTATGACAAATAAGTCGTCGGATGCTTTAGATTGATTCTTTCTTTCGAAAAAAGGAATAATTATGGCTAGAAAAAAACAAGTAAATCCAACCCGTATGGAGCTTACCAAGCTTAAGAAAAAGCTTGCGACTGCCGTTCGGGGACATAAATTATTAAAAGATAAACGGGATGAGCTGATGCGTCAGTTCCTGGATCTTGTCCGCGAGAACAAGGCTTTAAGAGAGCGCGTGGAAGAAGGAATTGCACGTGCCAACAAAGACTTCGTCCTTGCTAGAGCGGGAATGGAAGACGAAGAAGTCAACGCCGCATTCATGGCGCCGAGACAGAACGTCGCTTTGGAAGCATCCTTTAAAAATGTTATGAGCGTTGAGGTTCCGGTGTTTGAATATCGGACGAAGACCGCGGATGAGAACGACATCTTCTCTTATGGATATGCGTTTACTTCCAGTGACTTGGACGGTGCGGTCGCATCTCTTTCCACAGTCCTTCAGGATATGCTCCGGCTTGCGGAGGTGGAAAAGAGCTGTCAGCTTATGGCTGCTGAAATCGAGAAAACAAGACGCCGTGTTAACGCGCTTGAGCATGTCATGATTCCGGATACGCAGGAACAGATCAAATATATCCAGATGAAGCTGGATGAAAATGAGAGAAGTACCCAGATTCGTCTTATGAAAGTCAAAGACATGATGCTCGAGGAGACCCACCATTACAAAGAAAAAATGGAGGCAAAGCTTCAGGAAATCCTTGCGGCGGACGCAACCGAACATGACGCAGGAACCGTTTGATTCCGGAGTTCGTTCTAAAAAAGATGTAACAAAAAACAGAGGTATAATAAAAACAGATTGCTGTAAGATCACAGCAATCTGTTTTTTACTTGTCAGAGTTTAAATTATCTTACTTCGGCACCGCCCCATTCAACGACTGTAAAGCCTTTGCGTTCAAACGGCTTGATTTCCGGAGCCGTGATCGGGTACGGTCGGTCTATTGCGCGATAAGCCATAAATACTCGAAGGACACTGTCCGGTTTCGGTGAGACATCCATCTTCGCAAGGTTTGTGTAGCATTCGTTCTGGAACGTGATCAGGTTATAGCTGTTGTTCTGCATCCTCGGCTGCCAATAATCAATAAAGTCGTTATATTCTGCCGGAATCAAGCCCATCTTCGGAAGGATCTTTAAAAGGAACTCTCTTGTATCAGATCCCGCTACGATATAGCCTTTGCTCCAGTCATATGCCGGTTCGCTGTCTGATTCCCAATAAATATAAGTGTATTCTTTTCCGGTCGCCTGATCGATCAGCTTTCCGTCCGGATATGCTAATACGTTCCAGCCGTTCCGATACTCCGGAGCGGTCCGTGTAAAGGAGCCTTCTGAAAGTCGGATATTGACGGATACATCCATCTTCTCTGTCGGATAAAGATAGATTGCCGGTTTTGCTACTCCGCCGGAAGCAATAATATAGTTGGAATTGACCCAGCCATATTGTCCTTTATATTGGATAAAGATCCATTCTCCTTCCCAGCCTTCTTCTTCGACCATGGTTCCGTTAGGGACGATCGCGATTGCGTTATAATTCGTTCCGGGCCCATAACGGAGTGTTAATCCGTCGGATGCGTTGACAGTTCCGTGATATCCGTAATCAACCGTATTGACAGGATAGACAAGCTGGTTCGGGGCACCGGCCGCAACGGTCTGCTGCTGTTTTTTCTCCGGTTCGTCAGCCAGAAACTCCATCGAACACCATCCGGAAAGTCCGGCAACCGTTGTATAGGCCCATCCGTTTTCCTCTTTTTCAATTGTGATCTTGCTTCCGTAATTGATCAGGTAGATTGGCTTGTAATCTTTTCCCGGGCCTTCCCGTAAAAGCAGGCCGCTTTCCGCGGTCGTATAAACCTCTTTCGGATACTGGGACTTCGTTGTCGGAGGCGTCGTTGTCGTTGTCTCCGGAGGCGTTGTTGTTTCCGGAGGAGCAGTTGTTGTCGTTTCTACAACAGTCGTCGTCGGCTCTTCCACCTGTTTGTGATTCATCCGCGGACGGATCACGAAGAAGAAGACTGCAAGAAGGGCTAAAACAAGGACTGCCGCGCCGACTGAGATCAAAACGATCGCAAGAGTTTTCTTTTTCTCCTTCGGTTCGTCATAGAATGGTTCCGGCTCATTCGTATAAGAATTCGTTCTGTTATAATATGAAGCCGGTTCATTGTTATATGGTTTAGGCTCATTATAGTGCGCCGGCGGGAAATTCGAAGTTTGACCATGGTCAGCTTCAGACTGTGCCGGCTTTATTTCGTTTGAGCTTATGACGACCGTTTCTTCCGAAGCAATTTCCGGAAGTTTTCTGCCACAGTTGACACAGAAAATATCGCCGTCTTTTAATTCATTTCCACAATTTGGGCAAAACATGATTCTCAACCTTTCTTATGCTCAACTAACGTTGTATTTATTATATCTATATTTGTGAGAAAAGAGAATAAAAAACAGAAAAAGGTAAAAATAAATTTGAAAGAAAAAAGAAACCGGTTCTCTTTGCGAGAACCGGTTTCTTTATCACAATACAATACAAATAAGGAGTAAATTGGCTTCAAGGCTGGAGAGGATAACTGTTTTTTCATTGTGTGGGAAGAAGAAACTTTTTTTATTTTTGATTGTATTAAGGAGTTGGTTTAATCTTTCCAGCCTCTGGTATTTATGGTTAGCTATTGCTAACTTGATGATATAGTATCATATGTTTTAAGAAACTGCAAGCATAAATTTTAAAAAAATATATGGGGCGAATCACCAAATGAAACAGGGTTTTTTCAGCCAAAAGAATAATGTCTACCTAAGAGTAGATTTGCTAAAATTTAAAATGAATCAGAATGGATCGTCATCAGAAGAAGAGGATTGAAATATGGCAGAACTATTGATTGACAAAGAACTCTGTAAGGCCTGCGGTTATTGTATCCATTTCTGTCCGAAAGAAGCACTGTCTTTTTCGGAAGAAATGAATCAGAAAAGCTATACGCCGGTTCAGGTTGATAAGGAAAAATGTATTTTCTGCGGAACCTGTTATACGGTCTGTCCGGATACGGTATTTGAGATCCGGGCTTGATCAGGATGAAACGGAAATAGAGCAGAAATAAGAAAGACAGAGAAGTGATATGAAAGTATTAATGAAGGGAAATGAAGCATTGGCCGAAGGAGCAGTCCGCGGAGGAGCTTATCTGTTTGCAGGCTATCCGATGACTCCGCAGTCTGAGATCATGGAATATCTGTCTGTAAGAATGCCGGAACTCGGCCGGATCTTTCGTCAGACAGAGAGTGAGACGGCCTCGATCTTTACGGTTTACGGAGCCCGCCAGGCGGGGATGAGGACGTTTACTTCTTCGAGCGGCGTAGGCATGAGCCTGATGCAGGAAGGAATCTCCGGAATGTGTGCAAAGTCGATCCCGGGTGTTTTTGCAAATGTCCAGAGATGCGGTCCCGGACTTGGATTTGCCTTGGAAGGGCAGGGCGATTATCTGCGGGATACAAGAGGCGGCGGGAACGGCGATTACCGGGTCCTGATCTTAGCACCGAACAGTGTTCAGGAGATGATGGACTTTGCATATGAATCCTTTGAGCTTGCTGAAAAATGGAAGAATCCGGTCGAGATCTTATCAGAAGGAAAGATCGGGCAGATGGTAGAGCCGGTCGAGCTTCCGGAATTTAAAGAGACAAAAAGAGTTGTTGACGGGATGGATGGAGTACCGAAAAAAATCCTGTTGGATCATGATGATCCGGAATTCGGTTTGAAGATCGCAAAGAAGATCGAAGCAATGGCAGAAGAAGAACAACGGTGGGAAAGCTATCTGACAGAAGATGCGGAAACGATCTTTACGGCGTACGGGATCCCGTCCAGAACAGCAAGAGGTGCCGTGGACAAGCTGCGAGCGGAAGGCGAAAGAGTCGGACTTTTACGGGTCATCAGCGCATGGCCGTTTCCGGTCAAAGGGTTTGCACAGCTTCCGGATACTGTCAAAAGGATCCTTACGATTGAGAGTTGTGTTACCCCGCAGATGGCGGAAGACGTGTTGATCACGGCAAAGAAAGTAATGCATCTTAGAGATGCGGAAGTATACAGTCTCTGCAGCGGGCCGGTTGCGGCAAAGGTTGGCGAGATCATGCAGAAGTATTATCAGATAAAAGAAGATCCGCAGAAGGAAGCCATAAGTATTATCCCGAATAAAGCGGAACCGTTTAACCGGGCAGAACTGTAAGAGGAAGGAAAGAGAACGATGGCAGTACAGAGGAAAAGGCCGGCACTTTTAAAAGATAACAGCTGGTGTGCCGGATGCGGACACGGATTGTTTACCCGGCTTCTTCATGAGTCACTGGAAGAGCTTGGATATGATAATAATTATATCTGTGTGGACGGCGTAGGCTGTTCTTCTAACTACTTTGCGGCGACAACGCTTGGAAGTGCAATCGAAAGTCACCATGGAAAAGCGCCGACGATCGCAAGGGGCGTAAAACTTGCCCGTCCGGAAACGATGGTATTTACTTATCAGGGTGACGGGGATGCTTATGTTATCGGGTTAAGTGAGACACTGAATGCCGCTCATTTTGCGGATCCGATCACAACGTTTGTCCTGAACAACAATAACTACGGGATGACCGGAGGTCAGATGTCCTGGACTTCGCTTCCCGGCCAGGTCACGACGACGTCCAAAGCAGGAAGAGATCCGGAAACAACGGGAATGCCGCTGGATCCTCTTAAGATGGCGGCACAGGAGGAACGGGTAGCCTTTGCGGCACGCGCGGCATTAAATTCACCGAAGAATATCAATCTGGCGAAAAAATATATTAAAAAGGCTTTGGAACTTCAGGTAAAAGAAGAAAAATACGCAATTGTGGAAATGCTCTCACCTTGTCCGACCGATTGGAACCTGACACCGGTTCAGGCAATCCGGTGGATCGAGGAGGAAGCGGTGAAATATTATCCGCTGGGAGTCCTGAAAGATACGACCGAAGGAGGCGGGGCATAATGGAAAAATCAATCGTTTTTGCCGGCTTCGGCGGACAGGGGGTTTTAACTGCAGGCCTGATCGTCGCGAATGTCGCGATGCAGGAAGGAAAAGAAGTCCTTTGGATGCCGGCCTACGGCGGTCAGATGCGCGGCGGAAAAAGCTATAGCCTGGTAAAGATCGATGACGCGCCGATCTGTCATCCGGACATTGAAGAACTGGATGTATTAGTCGCGATGAACCGTCCTTCTTTGGAGGGCTTTTCAAGGTTTGTAAAAAAAGGCGGCTTGGTCCTGATCAATTCCGATACGGTCGGGGAGGATGTGCCGTTTGAGATGGAAGGGGTACAGGTGAAACGGATTCCGTTTGCAACGATCGCGCGCGGGGCAGATAATGCGAAAGGGGCGAATATTGCTGCACTCGGACAGCTCCTTAAGATCACCGGAATGTTTGAGCCGGAGACCTTTAAAGCCGGTCTTTTGAAGTATTTCGAAGAGAAAGGAAAAGGCATATTTGCGGAAAAGAATGCCTCAGCTTTTGAGGCTGGATATCAGTATCAGTAAGATATGGTAAGGAGGAAACCATTATGAGAAAGATGGAAGCGGATATTATCGTAGTCGCTGCAGGACCGTCAGGACTTGCGGCAACCGTTCAGGCTTCAGAACTGGGGAAAAAGGTTCTGACGTTTGAAAAAAACTCGGTCTGTGGCGGCGCGGCCAATATGGGAATGGGCGTCTTTGGCCTGAACAGCCGGATTCAGAGAGAAAACGGTCAGAGTCTGGATGCGGATGAGGCATTTTTAAAGCATATGAACTTTTCTCATTTCCTGATCGATGATACAAGACTGGTTTATGATTTTTACAGAAAGTCCGGAAGCACGATCGACTGGCTTCAGGATATGGGTGTCAATTTTGAATACAATACTTTTACCCAATATGTTCCAGCAAGAGCCAGACATATTATTCAGGTTGAGCTTACGATCCATCACGTCCTGCCGGATGGCGGCGGAAGGCCGGGGCCGAGAGCTGCGTCTGCTATGACGAGAGTCCTGATCGAACGAGCAAAAGAGCTTGGCGCAACGATCATGACACAGACCCCGGTCTATGATCTGATCGAGGAAGACGGAAAAATCGTTGGAGTTCTTGCAAAAGATAAAGACGGCGAAGAGATCGAAGCAAGGGCGAAGGCGGTCATCGTTGCGACCGGAGGATTTGGAGATAATCCGGAAATGATCAAAGAGGCAACCGGATATGAATGGGGCAAGGACCTGTTCTCCTTCCGGATCCCGGGCAATGTCGGGGACGGAATCAAAATGGCGTGGAAACATGGGGCTGCGAAGACAAGGACCATGATGGAACTGATGTATCAGATCCCGGATAACCTGAACCATTTTGTTCTGGAAGGCGCTTTCCGCCAGCCCGTGCTATGGGTCAATAAGCTTGGCAAACGTTTCTTCCCGGAAGACTGTCTCGGAGTAACCTCCTACACCGGAAACGCGATCTCGATGCAGCCGGGCCATACCTGCTTTACGATCATGGACAGTGCGACGCTGAAGTACTATAAGAAACACGGTGTCAGCAATCCGGGTGTCCATGGAGCAGATGTGTTTGATCATTTTGATGAGGCGGCAGAAGCCGCGAAAGCAGAAGGATACAGCGCGTACTTTGAAGCGGATACGATCGAAGAACTGTGTGAGAAAACCGGTATTGATCTGGAAGGATTCAAAGAGACGCTTGAAGAGTATAATGCCGACTGTGAACTGAAATATGACAGCGTTTTCAACAAAGAAAGAGACTATATGCGTCCGGTCGTCAAAGGCCCGTTTTATGCGATCCAGAGTTTCCTCGGTGCATATGGAACCCTGGGAGGGATCAAGATCAACTATAAGACGGAAGTCCTGAACGAGGAATTCCATAAGATCCCGGGACTTTATGCAGTCGGGACCGATGCCTGCAATATCTATGGAGATACCTATATCTTTACGATGCCGGCGAATACGATGGCATTCTGTATCAATACAGGCCGTATCGCGGCCGAGAATGCGTCAGATTATATCGACAGCCTGAAATAAAAGGAGATTTTGATATGAATCAGAAATTTCGGGTTCCGGTCACGGAAGAAGAAAAACAGTTAAGCTATTATCATTTTTTTGAACGGGAGATGACCCCGCCTGCAGAAGGGCATACGGAAAAAGTCCTGGCAAGAGAATTAAAACCGGAAGAAGCGCTGCGGATCCAGGATAAAGATCTTTTGTTTGAAGAGGGCTATTTACCGGGTGAATACGGATGGTGCTTCTTTGATGACGGAACGGCAACGATTGCAAACCTGACCCCAATGCCCGGAGTAACGGCGGACATGCTGGATTGGTATTGGGCATGGCACGGACTCCATCCGCTCCGTTACAAGATCTGGGATCCGGAGGATCATTATGAGTCAAGAAGTTTGAATCCGGATCAGAACCGTGACAGCAGTTTAAGTTATAAAGAACGCTACTGGAACACCTGTCATGATACCTATGAGGGATTTGTCCATCCGGGTCAGTGCGAGCCTCCGGTCACCATGAAATTCTGGAATCCGGCGGATGCCGGTTTTTCGGAAGAGAAGCTCAAGGCTTTTAAAGGAACGATCATCTGCGGAGGCGGTCTTGACGATGGTGTTTTTATGACCCATTTCTTCCGGCCGACAGAAAACGGGGGCGAACTCAGAAGTCATTTCTGGTTTGGCTGGAGGTTTGAAGATAAAAAACCGGTTAAAGTCCTTCCGGAGGGAGTATGCGTTCCGAAAGAACCTTTGATGGTTCTTCTGAGGCATACGATCAAAGAATTTGCAAACCTTGCAGCGATCCTGCCGGAGCTGTTTGCAGAAGAAAAGGATCGGTTCTGAATACAACGGAAATACGATTAAGGGAGTATACAAAGAGAAAATGCAACTAACAAAAGAGCAGAACAGAAAACTAAAAAGAACGGGCTGGGTGTCATTCCTGATTCTGGCACTTGCCCAATTTATGGTACAGTTTCACAGGAACTCGCCCGGAGTAATGAAAGATACGCTCTCCGGCGTTTTCCATATGAATGCAACTCAATTCGGAACTCTGAGTGCGATGTATTTTTATCCCTATATGATCGCACAGATTCCGATGGGCGTTCTTATGGATGTCATAGGTGTTCGTGCGACCGTGGCCGCAGGAAGCTTTGTTGCAGCTGTCGGAGCTGCCATCTTTGGCCTTGCCGGCAGTTTCCCGATTGCGTGCATCGGCAGGATGCTGATCGGCATCGGAGTATCGGTCCCTGTCATTTGTTCTCAAAAACTCGTAGCGGCGTGGTTTCCGGAAAGCCGTATCGCCAGCATTTTCTCGACATCCAGCGTGGTCGCGCAGTGCGGCGCTCTGGTCGCGCAGTACCCGCTGGCAGTCGCTATCGATTTTGTTCCATGGCGCGTGGTTTTCTTTGTCAGCGCTGCAGCAAGCCTGATCCTTGCTATCTGCTGCTGGATTTTTGTGCGTAATGATCCGACAGATATCGGACTTCCGTCTATGGCAGAAATTGAAGGAAGAAAGATGCCCAAAAAAGAGATCCTTTCAGCGAAAACAGTACTGAAAGCAGTTGGAAAAACCTTTGCAAACCGCTATGGCTGGCCTGTGTTTGTGGTCATGGCTGTACACCAGGGACTTTTTAATATGTTTGCCTCAACCTGGGCAATTCCCTATCTTCAGGAAAGTTTTGGTTATACGAATACACAGGCTACGGCTTTTACCACAGGAATGATGATTGCCTCGATCATTTTTGCGTTTTTTATCGGCTCGATTTCAGACAGGCTGAAGAGCCGGAAGATCGTTATTATCGGTATTTCCATCATTCTTCTGGTTCTTTACAGCGTTTTCTGTTTTGGAGCAAAGAACGGACTTCCCGTATGGCTGCTCTGGGTATGTATGATCATTATGGGAATTGGCGGATGCGGAACCCAGATCATTCTGTCCTATTCGCGCGAGATCAATAACCCCATCTATGTGGGAATTTCCGTTGCATCGGTGAACGTGGTCGGAATGCTGGTCTCTTCCATTATGCCGACCGTGCTTGGAGCCTTGCTTGATAAATATGCCATTACTTCTTCCGGAGGAGAACTTTACAGCAAGGCACTTCTTCCTTGCGTGATCATCGCTGTGATCGGTGTGATTTTTTCATTCCTGATCAAGGATACCGGCTGCAGAAATCGGTATGTGGACTGGAATATCGGAGGACATATATCCGCAAACGAATAAAACTTAGACAAAACACGGAACGATCGAAAAACAGCGGATCACGTTTGTTGATCCGCTGTTCCTATATATGAATTGATTATCTCATGAACGGTCGGCCGCATTGGCATCCGGCAGTTTTCTCATTGTCATCAGTGCAGTAAAGCTGATCGCGATAATAATGATCAGAATCAGATAAGCAATTTTTGCGTGGCCGCTTTGAATCAGAGAGGTCATCATGATGCCTGAAAAGGCAGCAGGGATCAGTGACATTGCAAAAGCGAGCCGGTTCGCAGCCTGGTATTGCTTGCGGCCGTAAACATAAGCAACGATACATGGGCCCATGACCGGAGCAGCTCCGAGAATAATTGCCAGACCAATGGCCATGATGCTCAGCAGGATAACAGATTTTTTTACAGGCATAAAGATGAGTGACAAAGTCGGGATCAGCATGCTGAGAATGAAAATCATTTCTGCTTTTAAGGAACCGAGTTTATCATTCAGCCATCCGAAGGCAAGGGAACACGGAATCCCGCCGATAGCTCCGACAGATAAGAAAGCCGTTGCAGCCAGCCACAGTTCAGACCCGCCGAGTGTCATAAAACTGATCGCCATGGAAGACATGATCGCAGGAAGAACAAACTGCGGGGCAATCATGACGATCGTAAGCTGCCATAGTTTTTTATCCCTCAGCATTTTCGATGCTTTGATCGGCGTATTATCCCCGATTTCAGAGAGAGGAGAGTGATCCATGCCGTCCGGATACAACCCCGCATCTTCCGGAACATCTTTTAACAGAAAAACCAGGATCAGGATCATGAGCAGCGTCAGGACAGCGACTCCGTAATAAAAGGGACGGTAATCTCCGTTCCACTGTTTAGAAATCACATTAGGCATCAGAGATGTTCCGACGATCGTAAAAATTGTGGCTCCGATCGAACCAATAGATGCCATGCGTCCGCGAAGCCTGATGAACCAGTTTGTGATCAGCATCGCTCCTCCCATCTGGAAGATCGGGCAACAGCAGCGTATGACAAAAAGCGCGATAAAGAACAATGGAAAGTTTCCGGCTTTTGTTCCGCCGAAACAGTCAAGTCCGTTCGCAAGAGCAATTCCGACACATCCTAATCCGGTAAGTGCCATGAACGGTATCATGATCTTCTTGATGCCGAACTTGATCAGGAGCGTTCCGTAAACGATCGTTAAGATAATTGCGGCGATGTTTCCGATCGTCATGGGGAGCATCGTGAGGTTTGCGTTCCATCCTCCGCCATCTTCTGTAATAAAAGTCTGTATGATGTTCATGTGTTCCACCTGCATTCCGGCATACATGAACATGCAGAGCAGGTTAAAGAACACAAGAACGATTCCGAAAAACAGGAACTTTTTCTTCATTTTTTTCTCCGTCTTATTGAATCAATGAATCAAGGTAAGATCGGCCGTTTGGCTGACTCCGATACAGTATACTTATTCCATTTTATAATAATATTGTCGATGAAAGGATGCTTTAGGATTCCTTCTAAAGTTACAGGGCTTCCTTTTGTAAAACGGTACAAAAAGCCTGCAGCCGAAGAACGAAATATACGGGTAAGAAGATGCAGATGCAGCAAGGAAGGCATTCCAAGGGAGGTTACGAATCAGAAGGAGGAAGTTTTGTTCTAAATCCCAAACACATTCTGATAGTTTGAGAGTATAATCAAAATAAGAGGACAGAGATCCTCAAAAGAGCATGGACAATACACTGATTAAAGATTATACAAAAGGTCCGATTGCGAAACAGCTGATTACATTTGTTGTTCCGCTGTTTTTAGCGAACCTTCTCCAGATCATTTACAATATTGCGGATATGATCATTGTCGGAAACGTGATCGGAAGGGTTGGACTATCCGCGGTCTCTGTCGGAGGAGATGTTTCTCAGCTTCTGACTTTTATGATCATGGGCTTTGCGAACGCGGCGCAGGTTATCATTTCTCAATATATCGGGGCAGAGCAGAGATATCGAATCGGAAAGTTTATCGGAACCTTTATTTCCTTTACCTTTATTTGTGTTATTGTGTTAACCGGGCTTTGTCTGATCCTGCAGAATCAGATCATTCTCTGGATGCAGACTCCGCTTGAGTCACAGGCAGATGCAAAAAGCTATTTTGTTACCTGTGCAATCGGCCTGGTCTTTATTTTCGGTTATAATGCCATCAGTGCGATCATGAGAGGTCTGGGGGATTCCAAGCGCCCGTTCGTGTTTATCGCGATTGCGTCCATGTTGAATATCGGTCTTGACCTGCTCTTTGTTTATGTATTCGGAATGAGGGCGTTCGGAGCCGCGCTTGCAACCGTCATAAGCCAGGGCGTCAGTTTTATCATCGGAATCGGTTATCTCTGGTGGAAACGGGCAAATCTCGGATTTGAGATGCATTTGAGATACATTCGGTTTAATAAGGGATATCTTGGTCCTTTAGTGAAACTCGGAATTCCGATGGCGATCAAACACTCTTCTGTCAACATTTCCAGAATGTTTGTGAATTCGTTCCTGAATTCTTACGGATTAGTCGTTTCTGCTGTGGTAGGTATCGTCGGAAAAATAACCAGTGTCGCGATGTTGATCTCCAATGCATTTAATACCGCAGGCTCTTCCATGGTCGGTCAGAATATCGGTGCGGAAAAATACGACCGGGTATTAAAGATTCTTGGTGTGATGCTTGTAATAATCTTGCCAATCTATCTCGTGGTTGGAGCCATCATGTTTATTTTTCCGGAACAGATCTATTCCATTTTCACTTCCGATTCGGAAGTTATCAGTATAGCGATGCAGTACCTTCCGGTCTGGATCCTGATTTTTGCAGGATTTGCTTTACGGGCCCCGGTCAATGCATTTATGAACGGGACCGGAAATTTCACCCTGAATTTCCTGCTTGCGATCTTAGATGCCGTGATCATGAGAATCGGCCTTTCCCTGCTCTTAGGACTTGCAGCAGGCTGGGGCTATATGGGATTCTGGTACGGAGATGCAATTGCGGGATTTACTCCGCTTGCCATCTTTATTGTGTATCTTTCAACCGGAAAATGGAAGACAAGGAAGTATATTATCAAAGAATGATTTCTGTGATAGAATAATTCCATGGCAGGAAAGAAATCATCCCAATCAAATTACAGACTTCTTACGGAAGCACTGCTTTCAGATAAGGGGATCCGGCATCTGACCGATGCGGCATTCTCTGTTTTTCACCGGCCGATCGTCGTGATCGATTCTTCTTATAAATACCTTGCGAAAAAATTTGATCCCGGTCTTTTTCCGGAAGACAGCCCGGTTTATCATTATCTTTCTTCCGGCGATATCTGGAATCAGGAATTCCTGAATAAAAAAGGAATCGAGGCTCTGAAAAAAGACAGGGTCCGCGAACTCCTTCAGCATACGACCGGTATTGTCCGGTTCCATCATTCCGTCTTTGACTGTGACTGTGTCGCAGCGGGACTTCGGATCAAAAATACCCTGGTTGCCTATGTGATCATGATCGAGGCAGATGATCCGCTATCTAAGGAAGAACAGGATCTATTTGAAACGTTCCGGGATCTTCTTTGCCAGGAACTCCAAAAAAATCAGCTTTATCAGAACAACAGAGATGAGTACATTTCCTATCTCCTGATGGATCTTCTGAATAATAAATATCCGGATGCGGAGACGATCCGGCGAAGACTCGAAACGGTAGATTTTGAGCCTGCTCACCATATGTGCGTGGTCGTGATCCGCAAGCGGCTTGAGGAAGAAGAGCTTCCATCGATGGAACTGGTCCTAAACCAGCTTCGCGGCCCTCTTTCAGGACATATGTATGCGGTCATCGAGAAATCAGTCGTTTTATTGCTGAACTTCAAAGAAAATAAAAGGTTTGACGGGCGGCTTTTTGAAGTGGTCCAGCAAGTCTGTGAAAATAATGATCTGATTGCCGGAGTCAGTAATGACTTTCAGGATATGACCCAGCTGACACGTCAGTACCGGCTTGCAAAAAGAGCTGCCCTTGTCTGCCAGCGTTACGTCGAAGACCATCGGATCATCTTTTATGACGATGTCTTTGATCTCGCGCTTCTGGAATATTGTGACCGCCATTATAATCTCATGGATTTTGTGCATTCTTCCGTCGTCAACCTCATGGAATATGATGAGAAGTATGGGACAAATTATCTTTACACATTTTGGGTCTATACAGAAAACGCCTGCAATACAAATGCGACTGCCTCAAAAATGTTCGTTCATAAAAACACGCTCGCTTACCGCCTCGGTAAGATCAAGGAGATCTTAGGCTCTGACCTTACCAGCGGCAAAGATCTTTTTGCATTCCAGCTGTCCATGCGGATATTAAGGATGCTGGGGAAGTTGGAGAAGTAGCGATAAGCAAACCCGAAAGAGTCATTTCGTGCAAAAAAATCTTTTGAAAAATGGAAATATTATAAGGACATTGAATCAATGTCCTTTTTTTTGCCGAAAATGCTTTGAATTTGTACCTTGAGTGAATATAATAAATATGTACAAAACTCTGAACATTCAGACGTTATTTTCTGTGTAAAAGTGTGGGGGAAGATAATGGCTTGTGAATGTGGCTTTAAGGGTTAATATATTTGGAAAGGAGAAAATGGGTGGACTATACCAAGTATGTATTGAAAGATAACGAAGAGTTAGCTTCCCTCCTGGAAGATAAAGATAACATTTTCGTTATTTCCTGTAACAAATGTTTCAAGGAATTTGAATCTGTAGAAGAAACCGACGGCGATGATTTCGCTGCATTCGCCAAGGAACAGGGCAAAAATGTTACAGGTATCACAAAAGTAGACTTTCTGTGCAATCAGCTCCTGACAGCAAAGAAGCTCGAAGGAATCATCCCGGAAGGAACGGAGTACATTGCCGTTTGTTCCTGCGGTCTGGGAATTCAGATCGTTGCAGAGATGGAGGACCTTCCTGTTATTGCTGCAAGTAACTCGCTGAATTACATCGGTCATCACGGAATGGCTTTGACACAGAAGACCTGTGGTGCCTGCGCACAGTGCTATCTGAACCTCACCGGCGGTATTTGTCCGATCGTGGATTGCTCAAAGAGCCTGCTGAACGGACAGTGCGGCGGTGCGAAGAACGGCAAATGCGAGGTGGATCCGAAGAAAGATTGTGCATGGGAGAAGATCTATCAGAGACTCGAAGCACAGGGCCGCCAGAAAGATTTCCTCGACCAGCCGGTTCAGCTGCGTGATTATGCAAAGAGTAATTTCAAAGTTGTAAATGATTTCGTAAAGGAGATTCGGGACAGCCGTCTTACCGGCTACAACGGAGGTGTTCATCCGACCGAGAACAAAGAACTCGCAGAGAACATTCCTCTTGCGAAATTCCCGGAACCGGAAATCGTTGTAATTCCGACTTCCATGCATGCGGGTGCCCCCGCCACTCCTGTAGTGAAGGTTGGAGATACAGTAAAAGTAGGCCAGCTTATTGCTGAGCAAAACGGCTTCATCAGCGCACCTGTTCATTCGAGTGTAAGCGGAACCGTTATCGCGATCGAGCCTCGTCCGCATTCTAAGGGAACGGATGTTGATGCAATCGTGATCCAGAATGATAAACAGAATACGATTGATGATTCTGTAAAACCGGCAAAACCGCTTGAAGAGCTGACAGCTGACGAGATCGTTGAGATCGTAAAAGACAAAGGTATTACCGGTATGGGTGGTGCAGGCTTCCCGACTTATGTCAAATTAAAACCGGGCAAACCGATCGATGCAGTCCTCTTAAACGGCTGCGAGTGCGAGCCTTATCTTACGGCAGATCATCGTGTGCTCTTAGAGCAGGCGGATGACGTGATCTACGGTCTGAAAGCGATCATCAAGGCAGTCGGTGCTCCGAAGGGTATTATCGTAATCGAAGATAATAAACCGGATGCAATCGAACTCATGGAAGCTAAGGTCGCAGATGATGAGACTCTTGAGGTTGCAACGGTTAGAACGAAGTATCCACAGGGCGCAGAGAAGATGCTGATCAAGAATGTCATGAAACGCATGGTTCCGTCCGGCGGACTTCCGGCAGATGTCGGAGCAGTCGTTGCCAACGTAAGTACTGCAGTTGCAATTTCTGACGCGATCCAGAAGGGTATGCCTCTGGTAGAGCGTGCGGTATCCGTAACCGGCGACTTCATGGCGAAACCGGGCAACTTCATGGTTAAGATCGGTACCGACGTTCAGAGTATTATTGACTACTGCGGCGGAATTACCCGTGAGGGCGCAACGGTTAAAATGGGTGGACTTATGATGGGTGCAGTTCTTGAGAACACGAACGTACCGGTCATCAAGGGCACCAACGGTATTATTGCTGTTAACACGGAATACACAGAAGCAAACGAGTGCATTAAATGCGGTCGCTGCCAGGATGTATGTCCGATGGAACTGGCTCCGCTGAATTTCTACAAATTCGCGAAACAAAATGACGCGAAAGCGCTCCTTGAGAAAAATATCATGGATTGCTTCGAATGCGGATGCTGTCAGTATATCTGCTCCTCTAAGATCCCGCTTGTAATGTGGATCAAGGCAGGCAAACAAGCTGCAAGGGAGGTGAAATAATATGCTGATCACTCAATTAAAAGAGAAAGAATCCATTGAAGCTTTAGTAAATGGAAAAGCGTTTATTATTAACTGCTTTGGATGTAAAGAAGTTCATTTTCCGGAAAAAGAAGCAAAGGAATTCCAGGAAGAACTGAAAGCAGCAGGAAAGGTCACAGAGATCCTTACCATGGATTATATCTGTAACCCGAAGAATCTGGAACTGCACCTGCAGAACTACAAAGCGGAAATCGAGGCAGCAGATGTTGTTCTCGTCTTCTCCTGCGGTGTAGGTGTACAAACTGTTGCAGACTTCTGTGCAGACAAAAAGGTTTTCGCTGCATGCGATACCTACGAGCTTCCGGGCTATCAGGGTGTTACCCCGCAGCTGTTCGACTGTGACCAGTGCGGAATGTGCTTCCTGAACGGAACCGGTGGTATCTGCCCGCTCACCGCTTGCTCAAAGAGCTTAGTGAACGGCCAGTGCGGCGGCGCGAAGAACGGCATGTGTGAAGTGGATCCGGAAATGGAATGCGGCTGGGAGCGTATCCAGAAGCGTCTTGAGAAATTAGGACGTATTGATATTCTGAAGAATGCTCCGGTACAGATCCGTGACTATTCCACAGACGATGCAACAAAAGAAGCAAAACAATCTGAATAATATATAAGGAGCGATAAAGAATGAAAGTAACAGAGTTATTTAAAGAAGGTAAGTTTGTTGTTTCTGCTGAAGTTGGTCCTCCGAAGGGAATCAATATTGATAAAATGATTGAAGAGGCAAAAGAATACCTCACAGGCGTTGATGCAATCAATGTTACAGACAACCAGTCTTCCGTAATGCGTCTTGGTTCTCTGGCAGTTTGCAAGGTCTTAAAAGATAACGGTTTCAATCCGATCTTCCAGATGACCTGCCGTGACAGAAACAGAATCGCATTAGAGTCCGATCTGTTAAGCGCAGCAATGTTCGGAATTGACAACGTTCTGTCCCTGACCGGTGACTATACAAAACTCGGTGACCATCCGGGTGCAAAACCTGTTTTTGACTTAGACTCCGTATCTCTTCTGTATACGATGGGTCTCTTAGAGCAGGGCAAGGACCTTGGCGGACAGGATCTTGACGGCGAGCCGCCGACATTCGCAAAAGGTGCTGTTGTTTCACCTTGCAGTGATTCTGTGGATGCTCAGCTTGTAAAAATGGAACGTAAGATCAAAGCAGGTGCTCAGTTCTTCCAGACACAGGCGATCTTTGATTCCGAAAGATATATCAAGTTCTATGAGAGAGCTAAAGAGTTCGGTGTTCCGATCCAGCTTGGTATCATTGTTCCGAAGAATGCGGGAATGTGCAACTTCATGAACAATAACGTTGCAGGTATCTCTATCCCGGCTGGTATTATCGAAGAACTCAAAGCTGATAAAGAAAGAGCAAAAGCCGGAATCACCGGCACCGAGATCGCAGCACGTATTATCCGTGAATGCAAGGATTACTGCCAGGGCGTTCATATCATGACCCTTGGATGGGAAAGCAAGATTCCGGGCCTCTTAGAACAGGCAGGATTGGCTTGATCCATTAAACAACAATCTCGTTTGAAAAGAAAGGGCAGAGGCGTTTGAAGTCTCTGCCCGTTTTTTCTGTATTATCCTATCCTTATACTCTTATCCAAAGATTTCTTTGCTCATCTTATCGATTTCCGCATCAACTGCTTCGTAAACTCCCGGGAAGATCGCGAAGTTAAGGCCATGGCTTGTGCAAGGGATAAAACCTAACGGACCGCAGTCTCTGCAAAGCTGGTCGGTCTCATGTTCGATTTCCGCCTGAGTCCAATCCGGCTTATCGACCTTGCCGTTGTCAATGCCGCCCATGAACGTAATGTCTTTTCCGTATTCTTTTACAAGTGTCGGAAGGTCGTTTACGCTCATGCAGCCCTGCCATACATCGATCCCCATTTCGATCATGCTCGGAACCAATGTTGCGGAGTAGCTGTCGTTGTGGTGAACAATGTATTTCACTCCGTGGCTGTGATAATAATCATAGATCTTCTTGTATGGAGCAAGGAAGAATTCATCAAACATTTCCTTGCTTAAGAAGGTGGATTTCTGGGTTCCCCAGTCATCGTGATGGAAGATCAGCTCCGGTTTCATATATGTACAGATCTGCTCCGCCCAGCGAAGCTCCCAGTCAGCTACATATTCTATCAACTCGTGCACACATTCCGGCTCCTCATAGAAGTTGATCAGGGCAGACTGGATCTCACAAAGATAATGGGTCATTTCAAACAGACCGGGCGCGATCATCGGGCATGCGAAATACTCGTCCTGATCAATTTTTTTCATTGCGTCGAGGCAGGGCTTCCAGTCCTCCTCGGTATAATCAATTGCGGGTGCTTTAACGTACTCTTTCCATTTTGTGATATCCGGGCAGACGATATGCTCCGCATCATGCACCGGGAATGCACCCATCTGGCCTGCAGGCCAGGCATTTGTATAGCCCCATGCACAGACGACCGGATCCGCTCCCGGTCCATCCGGCATCAGAGGATACTGCATAAAGTAAGGCGTGTTTAACATGAACTGAAACGCTTCATACTGTTTGACAAATCTGTCCGGATGACCGTTTTCAATGACTTCGATCATGTTTTGCTTTTTTGTTAACATAACTGCAACCTCCTATCCTTATTTGATATAAATATTTAAAGCGGTTCCTGTAATTGTGAAAATATGTAAGAAAAACGGAACCGTATAAGAAACGAAAGAATGATTCCCTATCTAATTCTTATTATAGAAATGCCGAATTGAAAGTAAAATAACTAATGTGGTATAGGGGCACGCCGTTTGATTATTAATAAAAAAGCAGAAAAAAGAAGAACTCTCCTGCGCCGGTTTAAGGCAGACAGGAGAGTTTTACAGTTTGTCAATTGTAAATAAGAATTATTGTTTCAGTACGATCAGGGCATCCGCGGCACAGACGCCATTGTCGCTGACAAAGACCGGATTCAGATCCAGTTCCGCGAGATCGTTTTTATGTTTTACCGCATAGTTTGAGACAGAGACCATAAGATTCGTCAGGGCATCCGTATCGAGCGGAGCCGCTCCGCGCCAGCCTTGAAACATCGGCCAGATCTTTAAGGATTTCAGCATATTCAGAGCCTCTTCCTTGTTTAGCGGACACGGGTAGAGCGCTGTATCTTTAAACATTTCCGCATAAATACCTCCCATGCCGCAAAGAAGGAACGGTCCGAAGAGCGGATCACAGGTGATCCCGATCAGGACCTCCAGCTCCCCTTTTACCATTTCCTGCATCATAACGCCGTTCAGCTTCGCATCCGGCTTATATGCCTTGCAGCTTTCCAGAATATCAAAGTATGCTTCTTCTGCAGCTCCGGCATTTTGGATATTCAGTTTTACACCCCCGGCTTCCGTCTTATGCGGTATATCCTCGGAGTCGATCTTCATAACGCAAGGATAGGAGAAGTTCTGGACGGCTTCCGCCAGATCTGCATCTGTTTTGATCAAGACCTGTTTCGGAACCGGAACCCCTTCTTTTGCCAGAGCTTCTTTTGATTCGGCTTCGCTTAAAGCATGTTTTTCTTTTTGCTTTGCAGCTTCTCTCTCTTCTTTTGAAGCAGTTGTTTTTGCCGCGTCAGGGATCGCGAGTTCGGAGGTGACTTTTGTGTAATCGTAGTTTACAAAATCCATCAGGTGTCGGATCGCGTCATAAGCATAGATTCCGGCAGAGAGTACCGGGATCCCTGCTTTTTCAAGCGGAATACGAACTTCCGGATTTCGTGGTTTTTCAAAGGAAGGAATGATCACGGTCGGAAGAATCTCATTCCGTCCGCGCATTTCTGTAAGAACCTCCGCACAGGTATAATCCTTCACTTCGGAAGGGATACCGACATCAGTTCCGACCGCCATAAGGCCGATTGCGGGATCTTCACTGACGCAGCGGAACAGGGTTTCGACTTTCTCTTTTTCCCGGAAAAGAGTTGTCGTAGCATCTAACGGGTTTGCTGCTGTAGCAAAAGGAGGCACCACTGTTTTTATCGTCTCGATTGTTTTGCCGGCGAAATCAGGAAGAGAAATCCCTACGCGCTCCGAAGTATCTGCACAAAGTGTATTTTCACCGCCGGAGAAATTGACTCCTCCCATGGTTGCTTTTTTCGGGAAGTTCCCGTCGAGGACTGCAAACATACGGGCAGTAGAGGTCAGCTCCTGAAGATTCCTTGTAAAGATCGCTCCGTACTTTTCGAAGATGGACTGGATCGTCCGATAGTTTCCTGCAAGGCTTCCGGTATGGGAAGCAGCTGCGAATCCACCCTTTTGGGACGAACCTGCTTTCAGTACAATGACCGGCTTCCTGTTTTCTGCTGCGATCTTTAAAGCTTCTTCTAATACATCCGGCTTCTTGATCCCTTCTACATATGCAGCAATCGCATTGATCCGCGGTTCCTTGGCAAAGTAGAGCATATAGTCCTCCAAACCGCAGATAATGGAGTTTCCGGCACTGACAATAAACGCTAAAAAATCGCAGTCAGGATAGTTAAAACCGGAGCTGATATACCCGCTTTGTGCGACGATCCCGAGTCCTCTCCGATTATCATCCTGCAGTAGTGACATGGTGTCATCATTGTTTGCTGTTACACAGACATTGTCGATCCCGTTCACTATACCGATACAGTTCGGACCACAGAGAGCAATGTCATATTTCAGGCAGATTGCTTTGACTTCTTCGGAAAGAGCCTGTGCCTGTTCTGTCCGTTCCTCGGAAAAGCCGCTTGCTAAAACGACCGCTGCACCGATTCCCATTTTTCCGCCTTCTTCTAAGTATCCGGCAATCGTGTGCGCCGGTGTGCAAAGCAGCATACAATCCGGGACTTCCGGTAATTCAGAAAGTGCATGATAGCATTTGCGTCCGTTGACCTCATCCCGTTTCGGATTGATATAGTAAACATGATCCGAGTTTGCGCCTTTGATGCTGCTCTTGGTCGCTCCTCCGACCATTCCGGCTTTATCGCTCGCCCCGATGACGACCAGGCTTGCCGGACGCATCAGTTTCTTCATATCCATGTTATACATTCTCCTTTCGTTTGCCTTCCAGTACATAGTCTCCCATCGGGGAATGGACTTCTCCGGTCAGGGTATCGCCGACGACCTTCCCCTTTACATCCATTGAAAACTGTTGGCATGGGGAACCAAAGTAAGCCGTAAACGCAAAATTTTCCTTGTCACATGTTCCGTAGGAAAAGGTGGATTCCAACCAGAACATGGTCGGAAACATCGTTCCGCTAAGCCGGCCTTCCCCGTCTGCTCTAAGGCGGATCCGGCCGTATCTTCTGTTTATTCCGCCGTGAAACTCCTGTTTCATACAGCATTCATAAGTCCCGTTGATCGGGTTCGTTTCATCAATATAATAGCTTCTGTTGATCTCCATAATTCACCCCCGGTCATGTACTTTGCTTAATTCAATCAGGATTCCGTTATTGTCAAGGATATAAACGGCATTATCACCACCCGGGACGCCGCAGATTTCTTCGCTGTACTCATTGTCGACCAGGATTTTGACGTCTCCACGCGCCCTGAGGTCTTCCATGAATTTATCCAAATGTTCAATAGAAAAACTCAGATGTTTGACCCCGACATTGTATTCCAATCCGACCCAGTCAAATCCGGAAGCATCCGGAACTTCATAAAGCTCGAGATAAAAATCTCCGTTCTTGATCAGCTGGCTGTTCGGAAAGCAGCCTTTCATAATTGCGGAGTCCGGTGTCGGAACATCCTGAAAACCCAGAACATCCTTGTACCATGCTGCGGTCTCCTTAATACTGTTTACATGGATCCCTGCATGCTGGAAGCGGAGCATTCCGTATTCTTCTTTATACATAGTTCACCCTTCTTTCCTTTACAATGTACATTGTAAGGATAGCATAGGGAATGATTTGGACATTCGTTTTAAATAACGAAAATCAAATCAATAATTTGGAATGGCGGACAAGTACAGGCGGATAAAAAACGATTAGAATGAACACAACATAAAAAGGGATAGTGGAAAAGGAGGCGACTATGGCACTTCCATTCTATGCAAGAAGCGAAACAAATCAGGGATATATTAAGAACATGGAAGTCATTGCGTTCGATCCGGACCGGGGACTTCCGGGCGGCGGACAGCCACAGATCTATAAAGTCGGAGATACGTATTATCTTTATGCAACGATGAGAAACGAGATCGGGATCTGGAATGTCACGGATCCGGCAAAGCCGGAATTACTCCGACACTTTGCACCAGTGGATGAAGAGACTTATCCGACAACGGATAATCCGAAGATTCAGGTTGCAAATGATCTTTTGATCGTTGCTCATTGTTCTGGAAGCGGACCGAAGTTTATGAAACGTCCGCCGATCGACCCGGAAAAACACAAGGCGTTAAATGGAATAACGATTTACAGTATCAAAGAAGATCCGGCAAACCCTGAATTCTTAAGCTATTGGGATAACGGTGTTCCCTATGCGATGGGTGTTCACAGGTTTATGTATGATGGTGGAAGATATGCTTATCTCTCAAGCGATGCAAGAGGCTTTGAAGGATTGATTCTCCGGATCATCGATCTGGAAGATCCGAAAGATCCGAAAGAAGCCGGAAGATGGTGGCTTCCGGAGCAGTATGCGGATGGATATCCCGGACGGACGTTTGACCCGGGTGCACCGCATGTTCCGGAGTTTATGGACAAAGGCTGGCTTCACGGACCACCGTTTGTTGTTGATGGAATTGCTTATTGCGGCTATAGCGGAGCAGGGGTCGTAACGCTTGATGTATCGGATGTAACGAGACCGAGATGTCTCGGAAGACTTCAGTTAATGCCGGCATTTTCCGGAGGCCTTGCCGGAGCACGGACCCATACCGTGATCAAGCTTCCGGGACAGCCGTTTGCGGTTGCAACAAACGAAGGGGAGCGCTTCCATACCTTTGATCCGGAAGAGCTGAAGAAAAACTTTGTGGCTCAGCCGATGAACAATCTCCATATGATTGACATCAGAGATCCCGGCAGGCCGACGCTGGTTGCGGAGTTCCCTTATCCGGAAGTACCTGAAAACTTTCCGTTTAAAAACTTCAATGAGGCATATCTCGGCGTACAGGGACCATTTGGCCCGCACAATATCCATGAGCCGATGCCGGGAAAAGAAGGCATTGAAAAGCGCAGCGACAGAGTATATTGCTGCTATTTCGGTGCCGGACTCCGCGTATTTGACGTATCGGACCCATACTATATCAAGGAGATCGGATATTTTATTCCGCCGAATCCGGCAAACGAAAAGCATCCGTTCCTTCCGGGACCGGTCATGGCAGTCACGGAAGATGTTGTTGTCGATGACCGCGGATACATTTATATCACGACGAACGGAGACGGCATGTATATTCTGAGAGTAAAA
>JAFWFQ010000024.1 GCA_017515535.1 Parasporobacterium sp.
AAGCGATGTTTTGCTCCAATTGCGGTCGTTCCCAAGCTCCGGAAGGAATGACTCCGGCTCCGGAAATCCAGACCGAAGCGGATGCGTTCAAAGAGGAAACAAAAGAAGCAGCTGCTGAGAATGCAGAAGAAATCAAAGAAGCAGCAGCCGATGCAGCAGAAGAAGTAAAAGAGGCGGCAGCCGATGTAGCCGGGGCTATATCCGAAGAAATCAAGACAGAAGAATAATTACCAGGAAAGAAACATATTTATGAGTCAATTGATACTGGCAGTAATACTCTTTGTTGCAATGTATGTATTACTGCTGGTTTTTTCCAATCACAGATGGATCACGGTCCTTGTTGCAGCAGCGGTATTTGTAATTGTAGGAATATTACCGCTTAAAAACGTTCTTTCGGCAATCAACTGGAATGTTATTTTGATGCTGGCAGGAACGATGGTTGTCGTCGCCTTTTTTATCGAAAGTCAGATGCCTGTTCTAATGTCGGAAAAGCTCTTAAAGATCGTTCCGAATGTGAAATGGGCTGTTGTAATGCTGAGCCTGTTTTCCGGCATTATTTCCGCGTTTGTGGATAATGTGGCAACGGTTCTCATGGTCGCGCCGGTTGGACTCGCAGTTGCGAAAAAGCTGGATACGAATCCGGTCCCGGTCATTATCTCCATCGCCGTTTCCAGTAACCTTCAGGGAGCGGCAACGCTTGTCGGGGATACGACCTCGATCCTTCTCGGCGGCTATGCCAATATGAGTTTTAATGACTTTTTCTGGTTTCTGGGAAGACCGGGAATCTTCTTCGCGGTCGAGGTCGGTGCGCTTGTTACGATCCCGGTTCTTTTGATCCTTTTCCGAAAAGAGACAAAGAAAGTTGAAGCGGAGATAACCGCAAAGGTGAAAGATCTGATGCCGACCTTCTTGATGCTCGGTGTCATCGTTCTTTTGATCGTCGCGTCCCAGTTTCCGAATAAGCCGGAACTGACGAACGGTTTTATCTGCTGCGGCCTTGCAATCGTCGGTTTGATTTATGAGATCATCAGAAACCGGTCCTTTAAACCGGCGCTTGACGCGCTAAAGACGGTAGACTATAAGACCTTGATCCTTCTTGCCGGTCTTTTTGTTGTAATTGCCGGCGTTACAGAGGCAGGTGTGATCCAGAAGATCGCGGATATCTTCGTAAAAGTCGGCGGAAGTTCTACGCTTCTGATGTATGTTCTGATTGTTGTTGTTTCTGTTGCGCTGAGTGCGTTTATCGATAATATTCCGTATGTAGCGACAATGCTCCCTGTCGTTCAGGGAATCGCGATATCTTTGAATGCGGATCCGTATCTTTTGTACTTCGGTCTTTTGATCGGGGCTACGCTTGGTGGAAATATTACTCCTGTTGGTGCTTCCGCGAATATAGCCGGTATCGGGATCCTTCAGAAAGAAGGGTATAAAGTCTCAACGAAAGACTTTATGCGGATCGGTGTACCGTTTACGCTGTTAGCAGCCGCAGCCGGAGCAATCGTCAACTGGATCTTCTGGAGTTAGATGTATCTGATACCGGTCTAATATTCCGTGGACGAGCCGTAGAGCGCATCTGCAAGGAAAGTTGTCATATCATCCAAAGTGTCATAGGTCGCTTCTTTGTCCGCAAAGCTCTTAAGTCCCGCGTTTTCGACGATCGTCGTATAATCATCATGATAGATATCGGAGTTGACCAGGTTTTCCCATATTCTGACTGCCCGGTCATAGTCGCTCTGGCTGACATGCCAGATCTCAAGTGCTCCGATTGCACTGATCGCGTAGCTGATATAATACATCGGACTGTCAAAATTATGACGGATATCCGTCCACAGATATTCCAGACCCGGATAATCGTCCGAGCCATATTCCTTCTCGATCCGTTCAAAGCAGGCATTCATTTCACTCAGTGTCATGTCCGGATTCTTATAGACCTCTCTTTGCCAGTCATCAAGGATACAGCCGTCGAGGATCGCGCTTGCCATATGGGCGACATTAGCAGCTTTTGTATTGTTTGGGTTACTCCCAAAGAGCGAATCCGCTTTTTCACTGAACAGAAGCTGAAGACCCTGGGAATGGATCTCCTGAACATCGAGGCAGGAAGAGGAGAGGATCGGATCATCCGGCTTTGAAAAATAGAATGCGGCAAAGTGACCGAATTCATGAGCCAGTGTGATCGTATCTTCAACAGTTCCGACTTCTTTGATACAGGAATAAGCGGTTTTATTGTTGGAAAGATAAATGGTATAAGCTCCGTCCAGCCGGTTTTCTTCTTCACCGATCGAATAGAGCCGGTTCTGATAAAAGTATCCAAACGCTTCTTTTGCAAGAGGGGAGATTCCGGAAAGGATCAAATTGCAGTCGCGAAGCAGCTGTTCCGGATCAGTATCCCTGTTATTGGATGAGTCAGAAAAGCTATAGGAATAATACTGAAGATCATCAGCAAAGTGTTTCACAGTCTTTTTAAAAGCTGCAAGATCCTCCTCTGTATAATCCCTGTCGTAGATCTCTTTATCCGCATATTCCGCATAGTTCTCATATCCGGAGGCTTTTGCGATCTGATCCCGTACCTGAACCAGTTCCACAAAGGTTTCCCCAACCAGTTCATTATAGTTTTTTAAGCATTGGTTATAGATTTCAAGATACAGGTCCGGATGGAGCAAATAGAAAAGATCTCCGCCGTCGCCAATAACATCTTCGAGCGTATAGGTTTTTCCGTCAATCGTACAGCTCGTATCCATCAGGGTATCCGCCTGTGAATAATACTGCTGGATCAGATCATTTTCTTTTGTATTGAGCTCTCTCTGCTCCTCGGTCATTGGTTCATATTCCAGATAGAGATCTGCCATCTCATCATTATTCAGAAACTTCCGGAATTCTTCTCCATGCCCTCCGGAAATGATATCATGGCATTTGGTCAGGAAGGCATCGGCTGCCTCAAGGAACAAATCATTCATATAATCATATTCGTCAGAATAGTAGGTATCATTAACATTTTCCGTATACCGGATATAGGCAATTGATGAAAGCTCATCCATTGTCAGAAGCTCATTGTAAAGAGAAGAGTAGAGGGAATAGTCTTCTTCTGTCAGTTTGTCCAGATCCTTATAAAAATCGGAAGCATCGTAGTGGTAATACTCAAGATCAAGAGGTTCTGTATCAGAACCGCCCGGAAGCTGGATCTCAATCGGAAGCGGATTCGAAACAGGCGTATCCGGCTTGTCCTGGCGACGTCCGATCTTCGGAAGCCGGCAGGCGGTCAGCGATCCGAGAATTAAAATACAAAGAAGAAGGGCAAGGATTTTTTTCATATTTTTTTTCAGCTTCACTTCGACTCTCCTTAACAAAAATATTTGAAGACTTTGGACTTCTAACGTAGTATAATCTACTAAAATCTTATGAAAAAACTGTGTACAGGAGAATTATAATAATGAGCTACAAAAGAGTATTAAGTATTCAGGATATTTCATGTGTCGGACAATGTTCTAATACGGTTGCGCTTCCGATCATCTCAGCTTGCGGAAGTGAGTGCGCGATCATCCCCTCTGCTGTTTTATCTACCCATACAGGAGGATTTGAAGGGTTTACTTTTAAAGATCTGACTCCGGAGATCCCGAAGATTTGTAAGCACTGGGTAAAAGAAGGAATCCAGTTTGATGCGATCTATACCGGTTATCTCGGAAGCGTAAAGCAGATCAAATATGTTGCGAATGTGATGCAGAAATGCTTGAAGATGGGCGGCCCGAGGATCGTTGATCCGGCGATGGCTGACAACGGCAAGCTTTATACGGGATTTGACGAAGAGTATGTGGAAGGCATGAAATGGCTTTGCGCCCAGGCGGATATCATCCTGCCGAATATTACAGAAGCCTGCCTTCTTACGGATATGGAATATCCGGAAACCTATGATCAGGATTTTATTAATGAACTTCTCGGAAAACTGGACGAGCTTTGCGGCGGCTGCGTGATCTTAAAGGGTGTAAGCTTCAAAGAAGGCTATACCGGAGTCATGATCTATGAAGCGGGCTTTTGTTCTTATTATGAGCATGTTCTTCTTCCGAACAGCAGTCATGGGACCGGAGATATTTTTGCCTCTGTCTTTACCGGCGCGCTGATGAGAGAGGTCGGAGCGGTGAACGCCGCCTGTGTTGCCGCGGATTTTACGGTCGACTGTATCAAAGGAACGGCCGACGATCCGGACCACTGGTATGGAGTGAAATTTGAACCGCACCTTGGTGAATTGATCAAAACCCTCGACGAGGGAACTTCCGGACAGAACTAAAAAAACTCCCGCTTTCCGGCGGGAGTTCTTTTTATGATTCTTATTCTTTTTACATTAAAACCTTGCTTAAGAAATCCTGAAGTCTCGGATCTTTCGGGTTTTCGAAGAATTCTTTCGGCGTATTTTCCTCTTTTATTTTCCCTTCATCAAAGAATATGACTCTTGATCCGACTTCTTTTGCAAATCCCATCTCGTGGGTAACAACGACCATGGTCATTCCGTTTTTCGCCAGGTCTTTCATAATATCGAGAACTTCCCCGACCATTTCCGGGTCGAGCGCGGAGGTCGGTTCATCGAAAAGCATGACTTCCGGATCCATCGCAAGCGCTCTGGCAATCGCAACACGCTGTTTCTGACCGCCTGAAAGCTGTGCCGGATATTCTGATGCTTTGTCTTCTAGATGGATCATTTTTAAAAGTTCCATTGCCTTGTTGACAGCATCAGCCTTTTTCATTTTCTTAAGCTTCATCGGGGCAAGGGTAATATTTGCAAGCACGTTTTTATGGGGGAAAAGATTGAAATGCTGAAATACCATTCCCATCTTCTGCCGGTGCAGGTTAATATTTGCCTCCTTGCTGTTGATATCTTCACCGTCGAAGAAAATCACTCCCTCTGTCGGCATCTCCAATAGATTCAGACTTCTTAAGAACGTTGATTTTCCGCTTCCGGAAGGGCCGACAACAACGACGACCTCGCCTTTTTTGATATCGATATCGACTCCGTCAATGGCCTTTACTTTGCCGTTGTTATAGTGCTTTTTTAAACCTCTGACCTCGATCAAAACATTATCGTTCACTCTTCCTCAGCCTCCTTTCGATCACTTTAAGAATCTGTGTGAGGATGATGACGATAATAAGATAGACGATCGCAACCGCAAAAAGCGGCATGAAGGCCTCAAACGTTCTTCCTCTTATTCTGTCACCTGCCTTGGTAAGATCAACGACTCCGACATAACCGGCAACAGAAGTTTCTTTTACAAGAACAATAACTTCATTCCAGAGAGTCGGAAGGATGACCTTGACCGCCTGCGGGATAATAATATGGACCATTGTCTGGATATAATTAAATCCGAGTGAGCGTCCTGCTTCAAACTGGCCCTGGTCGATCGACATGATCCCGCTTCGGAAGATCTCTGCAACGTATGCGCCGGAGTTGATTCCGAATGCGACGATTGCAACGATGACTCCGTTCTGCTGATTAACAAGAATGACAAAGTACATGATCATAAGCTGGACAACGACCGGAGTTCCTCTTATGACGGTAAGATAAAGACTGCAGATCGCGTTGGCTATCCTTAAGAAAACATAGCCTGCGCCGCCTTTTTTCTTCATCGCCTCGCCGTTTTTATCATAGGTAGAGCGGACCGTCGCAATGATGATACCGATAATGACGCCGATGATAAGAGCGAACACGGTAATGATCAGCGTGTTCTTTAAACCATCTACGAGCCACATCCATCTGTCATCGTCGATGAAGCAAAGATAAAACTTATCTGAAAGATTTTGGAACCATTCTCCCATTTCTTGTTCGTTCCTTAATAATTATTATTTAATATATTTGCTGATGATCTCATCCAGTTTTCCGGTTGATTTGAGATCTGCAATTGCTGCGTTGATCTCGTTCAGCAGTTCTTCATTATCCTTGGATACGCAGATTGCGTAATCTTCAACAACATATTCTGTATCAAGGATCTTAAGTCCGTCGTTTGAAGCGACAAATGATTTTGCCGGCTCGTTATCAATAACGACACAGTCAACTTTACCTGTAATAAGTGCCTGGACAGCATCTGCACCGGTCTTGAATTCAGTTACATGATCATCACCGAAATCATCACAGCAGTAGATATCACCGGTCGTATCCATCTGAACGCCGATCATTTTATCTGCAATGTCATCTACAGATGCAATCTCAGAGTCTTCTTTCACGATAATGACCTGAACACCGGTTGCGTAGGTTTCAGAGAAATTAACGCTCTGCAGACGCTCGTCCGTGACTGTCATGCCGGCAATACCCATATCATATTTTCCGGACTGTACACCACCGATGATCGAGCCGAATTCAACGTCGTTGATCACGAGCTCTGCGCCCATGCTGTCAGCGATTGCCTGTGCGATCTCAATATCGATTCCTGCATATTCTCCGCCTTCCATAAATTCATAAGGAGGGAATGCCGCATTGGTTGCCATGCTTAAAGTTTTGCCGCCTGCCGGAGCTGCACCGCTTCCTGTCGGAGCCGCACCGCTTCCTGCCGGAGCTGTACCGCCGCCGCCACCGCATGCTGCAAGGATTCCGGCTGCAAAGACAACAACAAGAACGATAGATAATATTATCTTCAAAGATTTCATAGTTTCCCCTTTCTGATATAACGATTTTCGGTATACAAAAAAATGCATAAACCGAAAAATAACTTGTAGCCTATTTTACAACCATGACAGCAAAAGTCAATGAAATCTTTCGATTCGTTTATGCATCTTTTATGCATTTATCTGTATGAAAAAGTCAGGTGTTCAGAATCTGAACCGCGCCTTTGCCGAGACGTTCCTCGATCGAGTCCCTGAAAGCATCCAAAGAACTTAGCGGAACGACCGAAAGGAAGGTTCCTGAGAATCCGCCGCCGTTCATCCGGACAGCCCCGTTTGTTCCCTTAAGAAGGTCAATTGCATAGCGCATTGCAAGGTCTAACTTGTTCTCAGACGGATCGGAATCCGGAATGATATTTTTCAGTTGTGTCCGGGAGGAGATCCCGGATTCGTTTGCAAGTTCAAGAAAACGCGAGATATCGTTTGCCCGTAAAGCATCTGCAGCTTCCTGCGCCCTGCGGGATTCTTCAAAAAAGTGAAGAGCACGAAGATAGGGCCTTTCTCCCAAGGCCTCTATGATCTTGTCCTTGTTTGCAAGGAATTCTTCCTCCGCTACTTCCCTGAGGACGTCTTTTCCAAAGAAAGATGCGACCTGTTTCATTTCCCGCGGGATCGCCGCGTAGTCTGCGGTCAGGTTTGCGTGCCCGGCGCCGCAGGCAACTGCACAGAGTGCGTAGCCGGCTTTTTGGAAATCGAAGGAGATTTGTTCTGTTTTAGGCCCTGCCGGGTCCTCAAAATCAAAGAAAACGACATTGCCGATGGAAGAAGCTGCCTGATCCATCAGTCCGCACGGTTTCCCGAAAAAACGGTTTTCCGCGATCCAGCCGATCTTCGCAATCTCGATAGCGGAGACGGAATTATTCATAAACAGCAGGTTCAAGACTCTTCCCAGAAGGACTTCGAAAGCAGCAGAAGAACTCAGACCGCTTCCGGTCAGAACTTCACTGATAATATATATATCAAAACCGGAAAGAGGCGCTTTCAGGTCATAGAATCCTTTCAGCATTCCGCGAAGGATCGACTTTGCGGTATTGAACTCGGAAACATCCGGCATAAGATCCTTAACGGATACTTTCATAGAAGAGTGGCCTTCTGAAACCAGAGAGACCGTATCCGTCCCGTTCAGGGCAAATGCAGCATAGGCCTTAAGGTCCACAGATGCTGCGAGAACTTTTCCTCTTTGATGGTCGGTATGGTTGCCTAAAAGTTCGACTCGGCCCGGAGCACAGGCAAACCCCTCCGGCGAACGGCCAAAGGTCTCCTGAAAGGCCGCTGTCAGTTTTTCTGTCATTTCCTGTCTGATGTTCTCCATGTTTTCTCTCCTTGCTCTGATATCAGTCAGAATCATTATAATATACCCGGACGTTTTTTGTTCAATGATTTTTCTGACAGAATCGTATATAATAATTGAAAATAAATGAATCGGAGGAAGTTATGGCCGAAATCAGATGTCCGCATTGCGGAGAAGTTTTTCAGGTAGATGAGAGCGGTTATACCGCAATCGTCCAGCAGGTAAGGGATCTGGAATTTAATAAGGAATTAGATGAGAGGACAAAGCAGATCGAGTCTTCTCATAAAGACGCCGTCCGGCTGGCAGTCATGGAGAGTGAAAACGAACAAAAAGACAAGCTGGCTGATAAAGAAAAAGAGATTGCGGATCTTAAGGCGAAGCTTAAAGCCCAGGAGACGGAGAAGAAACTGGCGATCACGCAGGCCATTGCGGATAAAGACAGGGAGATCGCGGAAAAAGAGCAGGAGATCATTTCCCTGAGCGGAAAGCTTGAGAACGATCACCAAAAGAGCAAATTGAATGAAAAGGCGATCAAGGAATCCTACGAGATACGGCTTAAGGGCAAGGACGAGGAGATTGCTTTCTATAAGGACCTTAAGGCAAAGCAGTCCACGAAGATGATCGGGGAGGATCTGGAACGCCATTGCGAGAATGAGTTCAACAAGCTGCGGGCTACAGGGTTTAAGAACGCATACTTTGAAAAAGATAATGATGCCCGCTCCGGAAGCAAAGGGGATTATATTTTCCGGGATTATTCTGATGAAGGGACGGAATACATTTCCATCATGTTTGAGATGAAAAACGAGATGGACGAGACTGCGACAAAGCATAAGAACGCGGATTTCTTCAAAGAACTCGATAAAGACCGGAGAGAGAAAAACTGTGAATATGCGGTTCTGGTCTCTATGCTTGAAGCGGACAATGATCTTTATAATGAGGGAACCGTTGATGTTTCTTATAAATATGAAAAGATGTACGTGATCCGTCCTCAGTTTTTTATCCCGATGATCACGCTTCTTAGGAATGCGGCGCTGAACTCGATGGAGTATAAAAACGAGCTTGCCCGTGTCCGGAATCAGGATATTGATATTACCCATTTTGAAGATGACCTGAATGAGTTTAAGGAAAAGTTCGGAACGAATGTCAAGCGTGCCGGAGAAAAATTCCAAAACGCGATCGAGGAGATCGATAAAACAATCAGCCATCTTCAGAAGGTCAAGGAGTCTCTTCTTTCGTCTGAGAGGAATCTGACACTGGCAGATAAGAAGTTAGAAGATCTGACTGTGAAAAAACTGACACGGAAAAATCCTACTATGAAGGCGAAATTCGAGGAATTAGACTGATTCCACTGTTTGATCGGATATTTTTTCATGTGTGTTTTCATAATATATAGTATTATTAATCAATTCTGTCCCGTGACGGACAGTCTTTTCTGTTGAAAAATATTTCGAGAGGTAAGAACATGAATATCATGGAGATCCGCTGGCATGGAAGAGGCGGACAAGGCGCAAAAACCGCAAGCCTGCTGCTTGCAGATGCCGCTTTTATGGCGGGAAAATATGTACAATCTTTTCCGGAGTACGGTCCGGAACGTTCCGGCGCACCGATTACGGCGTATAACCGGATCTCGGATGAGCGTTGTACGATTCATTCAAATATTTATGAGCCGGACTATGTTGTTGTAGTTGATGAAACATTGCTTGAGAGTGTTGATGTTACTGCCGGGCTGAAACCGGACGGTGCGATCGTGATCAACTCTTCACAAAGTCCTGCCGATTTAAAACCCCTCCTCGGAGGATATCAGGGCGGAGTTTATACCGTTGACGCCGGAGAGCTTTCCAGAAAGCATCTTGGCAACTATTTCCCGAATACACCGATGCTTGCGGCAATCGTAGCAATCAGCGAATGTGTAGAGCCGAAAACGTTTATGCAGGATATGGAAGAAGCATACAGCCATAAATTTGCCGATAAACCACAGGTCATCAAAGGGAATCTTGCGTGTCTTGAAGAGACGATGCAAAGAGTCCGGGAACAAATGGAAGGTTAGGATCATGAATAAAAAAGCAATTGAAATAACAGAACAGTCCGTATGGCAGGACCTGACCTGCGGCTGTGAGATCTATGAAGCCGGATCATCCCGGCTTACGCTGACCGGAGAGTGGAGATCAAAGATCCCTGTCTGGGATGCGGAAAAATGCAGACACTGCATGCTTTGCACACCGTTTTGTCCGGATTCTTCAATCCCGGTCACGGACGGAAAGAGAAGTGATTTTGATTATGACCACTGCAAGGGCTGCGGCATCTGCTTTACGATCTGCCCGTTTGGCGCGATCGAATGGAAGGAGGTGCACTGATGAGTATCAGAGACCGTATGAGCGGAAATGAAGCAATTGCTACGGCGATGAGACAGATCAACCCGGATGTTTTTGCGATGTTCCCGATCACTCCTTCTACAGAGATCCCGCAGTATTTTGCGAAATATGTCGCTGACGGAAAAGTCGATACGGAATTTATCTGTGTGGAAAGTGAGCATTCCTCCATGTCTGCCTGTATTGGTGCGGAGGCTGCAGGATGCAGAGCAATCACAGCGACTTCTTCTGCCGGACTTTCTTATATGAATGAGACCTTGTTTGTTGCTGCTTCTGCAAGACTTCCGATCGTGCTTGCCGTTGCTTGCCGGGCATTGACCGGTCCGATCAATATCAATCACGATTATTCTGACTCGATGGCAGAGCGGGATTCCGGGTTTATCCAGATTTATGCGGAGAATAACCAGGAAGCATATGATAATTATCTTCAGGCACACCGGATCGCGGAGACCGCGGATGTAAGACTTCCGGTCATGATCTGTGAAGATGGTTTTATTACTTCCCATGCGCTCGAGAATATTGAGCTGGAATCAGACGAAGATGTCAAAGCATTTGTCGGAGAATATAATCCGGAGAATTATCTTCTTAAGGAAGAGAATCCTCTGGCTGTCGGACCTTATGGAGTTTCCGGGTACTATATGGAAGCACGGGTCGCACAGGCAGAAGCTATGAAGAATGCGAAAAAGGCAATCCTTGCTGTCGCGGAAGATTTTGAAAAGACGTTCGGACGGAAGTATGGATTCTTTGAAGAATATAAAATGGAAGATGCGGAAGAAGCGATCGTGATCATGGGCTCTTCTGCCGGAACCGCAAAAGCTGCAGTGGATGAACTCCGCGCGGAAGGGAAAAAAGTCGGGCTGATCAAAGTCCGCGTTTTCCGCCCGTTCCCGGGAGAAGAACTGGCTGAAGCGTTAAAGAATGTGAAGGCCGTTGCGGTCCTGGATAAGAGTGAGGGCTTTTCTGCAAACGGCGGACCGTTATTTGCGGAAACCGCAAGTGCATGCATTAACCTGGAAACGCGCCCGAAGATGATCGATATCGTTTACGGACTCGGCGGCAGAGACTTTACGGTAGCGCATACGAAACGGATCTTTGCACATCTTGAAAAGATTGCTGAGACCGGAGAGACCGGTCCTGTATATATCCATTTAGGACAGCGTGATGCAAGAGAGGAGGTGCTGTAATGGCTTATAATCTGAAAGAAGAAATGAGCAAAAAAGAACGGTTTGAAGCCGGGCACCGACTTTGTGCAGGGTGCGGAGCAGGAATTGTCTGCCGTGCGATGATGCGCGCGGTCGATCCGGAGGATAAGGCGGTGATCTGTAACGCGACTTCCTGCCTTGAAGTATCTTCCTTCCAGTATCCGTATACGGCATGGCATGATTCTTATATCCATTCCGCATTTGAAAACGCTTCCGCGACTGCGGCCGGAGTAGAAGCTGCTTATAATGTTATGAAACGGAAGGGAAAGCTCGATAAGAACTACAAGATCCTTGCCATCGGCGGAGACGGCGGAACCTATGATATCGGATTCCAGTCGTTATCCGGTGCTATGGAGCGCGGACATGACTTTACTTATTTCTGTTATGATAACGAAGCTTATATGAATACCGGAACCCAGAGGTCCTCGGCTACGCCGCGTTTCGCGGCCGCGACTACAACGCCGGCGGGGACAGAGTCTGTCGGAAAGAAACAGAACCAGAAGGATCTGACCCAGATCATGGTTGCTCACGGAAGTCCGTATGTTGCCCAGACAACGATGATCGGTAATTTTAAAGATTTTCATGAGAAGGCCCATAAGGCGATCTATACAGAAGGACCGACGTTTGTTAATGTGCTTTGTCCTTGTCCTCGAGGCTGGCAGTATCCGGCAGAGATCCTTCCGCAGATCTGCAAGATGGCGGTTGAGACCTGTATCTGGCCGCTCTACGAAGTGGAAGAGGGTGAATACCATCTGACTTATAAGCCGAAGAACAAACTTCCGGTCGAAGAGTTTATGAAACTTCAGGGAAGGTTTAAACATTGTTTCCAGCCGGGCAATGAATGGACGATCGAAGAAGCCCAGAAATATGTTGATAAAAAATGGGAAGAGCTTCTGGAAAAGTGCAACTGAAGATTGATTATTCGACACATTTTGCTGTGGCAGTGTGCATAGGGGCCTTTACGGATAGCCGGGCTTCTGTGCCGAAAAAGAACTATACAGAGCAAGTTTTAGAAAAGCTTGCTCTTTTTGATAGGATTTCTGCAGCCTTTAAAAAGAAAAGGCTGGGAAGTGAATATGACCGGGATGCGGACAGCCTCCGTATTCTTTGCAGGTTTCCTCTTGAGAATCGGGAGGATTACCCGGATGTTATCCTCCTTCCTTTGATTCAAAAGCTGGAAAAAGAGAACAATGTCAGGCTTCTTTGCGGAATCGGGCTTCCGTCCGCAAATAAACTCCATCTGGAGGAATCCCTTGGAACATCAAAAGATGCATTTGGACTTTCTTTCTTTGAGGACGGCGCGTTTTTTGAGTATCAGAAATGCCGCAAGCGTTATAATATCTCGTTCGAGGATTATGAGATCTATTCAGAAAAAGCGTTTAAGTCGATTCTGATCAAATCCCCGGATGCGATAAACGAGATCGACAATTGTCTGGAACTGATCCGGAGGATCCATTACGGGAATAAAAACGCTGTCATCATGCGGGCAATGAATTATACCGGTGAAATGGCTTACCGGCTTCACCGATATGGATTTCTGGATGCGGATTTTTATCCGATGCAGGATGCACTTCAGGAAAAGGTTCTTTCCGCGAGGACGTCTGATGAAGTCAAGCAGTTTATCCACGAATACTATGTTTCTCTTTTGTCGGAAATTTTCCGGAAAAGCCATACAGGACGGGGGACATTGATCGAACACGTAAAAGCATATATCCGAGAGAATTATATGATGGACCTTAAGGCTTCCGATTTGGCTTCCATTGCCTGTGTCAGTTCCGGTTATTTCAGCCATATGTTTAAAAATGAGACCGGGGAATCATTTAAAAACTATTTAACAAAGGTACGGCTGAATGCGGCGGTGGAACTGTTGTCAAATCCGGATTACCGGATCTATGAGATCAGTGACAAGGTCGGGTACAATAATGTCCGTAATTTTGTCGAGGCCTTTCATAAAAAGTATGGTTGTTATCCTTCTGATTACCGGAAGAAAATGAAAGATGCGATGGAATGATCAAGATGCAATATGTAAAAAATAACTGCGGAATGCGGATGCATATGATATTATTTTGATAAGGACTTTTACCACAATCCGTTCAATAAAGGAGAGTCGAAGAATGAATGAAAATCTGTTCACAAATGCTCATATTTTAGACTGGCTGAATTATTTTAATGAGAACTGTGAGGTCGATCTGGAAAAGGTCAAAATCCTTGATATTACCAGAAAGAATACGAATCTGATTCCGACCGTGGAGTCTCATCGCCACGTCCTTGTTTTTACAGAAGCAGGTCATCCGGATATCTTTTACCGGATGTTTAATGCAGGCCTGGGAGAATGTACGGTTGTTTATAACGAGGGTTCTGAGCCGTCCGGTCCGGTCAAAGAAAACAAGGTATATGATATGATCAATCGGGGGATCAATGCATCGGCCGGAATGCTTATTGTAAATCCAAAGGCAAGAAATACGTATAAATTCGGAATGGATAATCAGGCGTTTGCGTCCGGTTCGGTCCGTTATGTCGGTTCTGAGATCCGTGCCGTGATCCTTTCAAAAATGCAGATTACAGAAGGGAAAAATCTTTGCCTGATCTCCGCGGAATCGATTGCAGTAGAGGCAGCGCTCCATAATGGAGAGGGGACGATCATAGCGGTAGAATACAGCCAGAAAGACCGGCGCACGCTCGAAGATAACGTGAACCTGTTCGGGATCAACAATGTTACGATTATCGATCATGTTGATGAAGAGACAATGGAAGGTCTTGACGTTCCGGATACGACGATGCTGGTTGGATCCGCAAGCATGGAGCAGGAAATGGAATGTCTTCTGAAATTGAATCCGCAGATGGAATTTGTGATCTATACACTGGACTTTAACCTTGCAGGAAGAATGAATCAGATTTGTAGGGAAATGAATCTCAAGGATATTGATATTACCCAGATTACGGTATCCAAGATGAATGCCAAAGGCGCATTCGATATTCAGCCGGCACCATGGTTAATCACATGCCACGGAGAATAAGGAACGGTATTGAACGTTTATATAAAAGCAGACAGCCGCGCGATTGAACGCGCGGCTGTCTGCTTTTGAGAAGAAGAATGTTTATTATTCTTATTTTTTAACTGTAATCATAACACTCATTTCTTTCGAGCCGTCTGACGGCGCGAGAACGTTTTCATATACGGAAAGCTCTCCGCCTTCTGTGTTCGGTCCGATTTTTCCGCCTTCTGAAACCATGGAAATGATTTCATATCCTTCGCAGGGAAGAGGCGTGAAGTAAAGTTTTCCGTCAATATAGTTCTGGCGTTTTACTTTCAGCGCATCGGAATCAAAGCTGCCGTCTTCTTTTATGGCAATTAGGGTATAGACGACATTGCCGTATGTCTGGCCTGCGTCAACGATTCCGTTATCCGGAATCTCGATCTCAGAAGTATCAACCGAGATCGTGACGTTTCCATTCTTGTATTCACCGCTTTCGTATTCTTTCCCTTCAACGGAAAGCGCTTTTGTATAAATGGTCACTGGTGATTCCGAATCGATGTCAGTCATCGCATCAATCGTCAGAGAGTTCAGATATCCATCTGCGGTCACATTCCATTTGGAGTTGGAAAGAGTTACGTTGATCAGGTTGTTTACCATCGGAGATACGGTATGTTTGAAGCGGCCGATCAGTTTTGCGTCTGAGCAGGAGCCGCCTTTTTCCGCGGCATAGTTGCAGTGGTCGAATTCCTTCGAACCCATGAAGGCATTGAGAATAGTTCCGTTCGGAACGACCTCGCCATTTAAGTCAACATGAATCGCCTGCGTGGATGAAATCTTTCCGATATAGGAAGCGTTTTCAAACAGGACATTCAGAGCCTGACGGTAGTTATAAATGCTGTTATAAATATTTCCCTTGTAGGTCCCGTTTTTGAAAGAAGCGGAGGAGTCCGCAACAGAGCTCTTTGTAAGGACGGCTGCTTCCGGAGTGTCGTTGATCGTGTAGGTCGTGATCCCCGGATTTCCGGCGTCATCGGATTCAATCAGTTCAGCAAGAATTCCGTCTTCATCTCTTGTGGAAGTTCCGTTAAAATTGATATTGCAGTTGTCAACAACGATATTACTGAAACCGGTATTTGCTGCGCCGGACTTCATTTGGATCAGCGCATCCACTGTATCAACGGTCGTTCTGGTAAGGTCAAATGTTCCGCCGCCTGTCTGCTGTGTCATAAACGCCGTATGACCGGACTGAAGGTAAGAGTCGATATAAGAGGAACCGGAGCGGCCGGATCCCATGACCTGGATATAATCCGGAGCATAGAACTCGACCTTTTTAAACAAGTTATGAATTCCGGAGTCTGCATAGGTTACATATCCGGAACCGCCGACAGTGAAGCCGTATTTTACACCGTTTACTTCCTTGACGGCAGTATATTCTTTTCCTTCCTGTGCAATTTCGAGTGTTCCGATACCGCCGAGTGTATCTTCTGCTTCAAGAGCATAGGTTCCGCAGATATCATAAGCGGTTCCGGAGTCAGTCGAGAGCGCGCCCCATCCGGTGGAAACAACGATACAATCCTTAAACTTGCCCTGTCCGTCTGCCATAACATTCAGAGAACGGATCGTACCTTCCATTCCAAGTGCAAACGGAACGCGCTTCATCATGCCCGGAGTCAGGTTTGCAAATTCTTCATACGTGTCAGGAGTTTCTTTTGTATAGATAACCGTATTTTCGACTTTTGCTATCGAGGTATTGTCTACATAAAGAGCACATCGGATCGCACCTTCATTTTCAATATAGGAATCTTTGATCTCAATCTCGGATTTGTTATCTGCCATAATGGTTGCACCCCAGCCCGCAAGATCATCGCCACCGTCGCCATACGCATAGAACTTGGAGTCTTGAATCTTGAATTTAGATCCGTTGTCGATTAGAATGCCGTTAAAATGGGTCCCATTTGCTTTTAATGTTATATTCTGTGTCCCGGTCTCATCAAACTTTCCGCCTGTAATAATCTGGCTTACCGATGCATCTTCTACGATCTTGCCACCATCAACAAGAAGACCCTGACGGAAATAATAGCTTGCTTTTTCTTCTTCCTTTGCGCCGATCCACGGAGCAGCACTCGGACCGCCTTTTCTGTAAACAGATACCGGAACGATCTCAAAGTGATCCTGGACTTCATAGGATTTGCCCGGAACAAGGTCTCTTTGTGCATCATCAACGACAAGGACCAGAACCTTGCCATCGTCCGCTTTAACCGTTTCTTCTTTTCCGTCAACCTTGAAGGTTGCTTCCTTAATCGTAGAAGCGATGGCGGTTGTTGTATAATCATTAATTACATGGGTTCCAACAATCTCTAACTGCATCATAAAATACCTCCGATATATTTGATATCAGGATTATGTCATGGATCAATCGCTAATTAAATGATAATAATTGATTATTAAATGATAAAATTTGATATTTTTTTATAGCATGTAAGGAGAAAGATATCGGACCAGGCGTGGTAGAAGCGGGTTTGTATTAGATCTCGAGCGCAACAGACTAATATGATTAAAAGAATTTGTTTCCAGGATCCGGAATTCTTCTTTTTTTGAAATTAACGTCAGATCATAGAGCATAGCGATACAGTTATTATAACGGACCTCAGCCATAACAGAATCCAGATTCGCTTTACAAAGCAAATGTTTCGGTAAAAAACCGCAAATGCTGTAAAGCCGGTTTCCGTACTCTTTGCGGACATATTCGGTGTCAGTGATCGGTGCGACAAAGGTCTCTGAGGAAAGATCTTTTATGGATAGATTCTTTTCCTTGCCAGCGGGTGATGGGTGGAAAGGAAAAAAAGAAATTTTGCAGAAATCGCCGGAGTTACTTCAATATATTTATTCCCTTTTAATTCCTGGTGGAATGTAAATACGATGTCATATGTTCCGTCTGCGATTCCATCGATCAAAGCGGAGATGCGGTCAATCGAGATGTTGATCCTGTGTTCGGGATTCTGTCTTGAAAACTCCAGTATCGCAAGATAGATCTTATCCATATCGATTCCTTCCAGCATACCGATATTCAATGTTAAGCTGTCAGCATTTTGATGTTTTTTTGCTTCTGCCAGAGCGTCCCGGAATTCACTTTGGTGTCGGGTAAAGACTTCCAACAAAATCTCTCCAGCTCCGGTAAGAGAAAGGCGCCGGTATTTTCTGGCAAACAGTTTTACTCCCAGCTCTTCTTCTAAAGCAGCAATTTGTCTGCTGACAGCTGCCTGAGAAACATACATGGTTTCCGCGGTTTCGGAAAAACTCATATGTTTTGCCACATTAATAAAATACTCGATCTGAAGCTGCGTCATTGCCTGTGGATCCTTTCTGTTCTGAAAGCATTATACTGTTAATTCATTATACTATGATAATACTGGAAAATGAAGAGTAATATAACAATTTTGTTATATTACACAACGAAAAACGGTATTGAGTGGCAAAGAATGTACCTCTATAGTAAAGAAAGAGAAAAAGGGAGGTTTATCATTATGAAAGGCAAAAAAGAATCTGCTTTGTCCATGAAGTTCAGCGGAAAGCACTGGTGGACATTGCTTTATACGACTTTATTGTATTTTGCGACTGCAATCATTACAGGAACTGTTCAAATCAGTGCACCGGGGTTTGCAGGTCTTCGCGGATGGAATTATGCTTCCATCATGTCTTTGAACACAATCGGTGGATTGATCAGTATTCCACTGACCTTTGCCTATGCACAGGTGATCCGTAAGAAAGGAGTAAAATGGCCGACTCTCGTTTTCGGACTTCTTTACGGTATTGCATTTATGCTTTACGGATCCCCGTCCTGGGCTATTTTTGTCATTGCGGCTTTGGTTGCAAACGCTGCATCGAACAGCTTGAACATGGTTTCACCGAATACTCTTTTGACAGACTGGTTTCCGAAAAAGAAAGGTGTTGTTTTAGGAATCGCAACGGCGGGCACGATGCTTGCGGCAATCGTTGCGGCACCGGTCGTACAGCTTTTAGTCAACGGAACCTCGCTTCCCGGCGCGTTCCGCATCGCAGGCGGATTTATTATCATTGTTTCACTCTTAACTTTGTTTATTAAAAACACCCCGCAGGAAGCCGGAACTTATCCGGACAATGATCCGACAACGGATATGGCTGAAGTAGCAAAAATCAAAGAAATGATGTCCGGTAAGTACGGATGGAGTATCGGAAAACTACTTTCCAATAAAGATTTCTGGATGCTGACGATTGGTTTTGGACTTGGGTTCTTTGCTCTTGTTGGTTCCGCAGCCTGCTTTATGCCGCAGGGATTTGAATATGGTTTTTCACAGCCGCAGATGCTGCTTTTCATGACACTGAGCGGAATCGGATCAGTGATCGGAAGTTATATTCTTGGCGCGATCGATCAGGCAAAATCCACAAAGCTTGCAGTTATCATCTACGCGATTGGAATGATCATCGGTTGTGCGGCCCGTGCGTTAGGAGCAGGAAGTCATGCTTTGTTTATCGTTGGCGTATTTGCGCTTCCGTTCTTCCAGGGTGGTCTCGCAAACCTTATGATCTCCTATACGATCCAGGTATTCGGTGCCCCAAGTTATGCGTCGGTCAACCGTGTTATGTCTCCAATCGTCATCGCGATCCGGACACTTTCTTTCCTGGTCGTCGGAAACGTTTATGCGAAATTAGGCTCTTATAAATATGTCAGCTGGATCATTACCGGACTTCTGGTTATTTCACTGATTTGTCTTTTATGCGTCAACAGCAAAACAAAAGAGCTTCCGGGCGGGATGCCGGGAATGCCGGGGCCGCAGGCAAAACAGGATTCCTGATTAGAAAAGGAGAAGAAATGACAACAGAAATTATATATTGCGAAAGTAACCATAATGTACCGCCGCTGATGAGCGGGGAAAGGATCTTAAAGAAGGGCAGTATCAACGGAGAAGGGAATTATCCGCTTCCATGTGATATCCGGCTTCTGAAAGATATTTCCATGAAGGTCTCGGACGGAACGACCTTATACGCGGATGTGTTCCTTCCGGTTACGAAAGAACTGGTACCGGCTATCATTCAGTGGTGTCCATACAATAAAGAAATCCACAATATCCCATTCCCGTGGTTTGTATCTCCGGATCGGCTTTCCGGACTGCAGAGATTTGAGGGATTAGATCCCGGCTACTGGGTCGAAAAAGGATATGCAATCATTCATCCGAATGCCCGGGGAGCCGGAAACTCGGAGGGCGATATCTATCAGTGGGGAAACGGTGAAGCAAAAGACGCATATGACTTTATTGAATGGACTGCAGCACAGGATTGGTGTACCGGAAAAGTTGCCATGTCCGGAAGCTCCTGGCTGACGATCATTCAATGGTATACCGCTGCGATGAGACCGCCTCATCTTGCCGCGATTTCTCCGTGGGAAGGGCATTACGACGGCTATGCGGACAGTACCTTCCGGGGCGGGATTTGTACCGCAGGACAGGCAAGGATCGTTTTTGAAAAGATGGTTTCCGGACTTTCAAGATATGAATCAGTCCCGGACATGGCAGAAAAATATCCCCTGAAAAACAATGACTACTGGGAGGATAAAGTTGCTGCTGTTGAAAAAATCAATGTTCCCGCATACATCGTAGCCAGCTATACGAACAGTACCCATACGGTCGGAACCTTTAATGCCTGGGAAAATATCGGAACAGAAAAGAAATGGTTCCGGATCCATAATACCCATGAGTGGAATGATCTTTATTCCCATCAGCCGGAATTACTGAAATTTTTTGATCATTATCTGAAGGATATAGATAATAACTGGGAAGAGACGCCTTATGTCCGGATCTCCGTTTTAGATCCGGGAAAGGAAGATATCATAGACCGTGTGGAAGAAGAGTTCCCGCTTCCGCGTACTTCTTACCGGAAACTGTATCCGGATGCGTCACAGCAGGTTCCGTTTACCGCTGTAAAAGAGCTTGCTGAAAAGGCAAAAGCGGAAGTGCATTATGCGTATGGACTTGCAGCAGCAGCTTTAAAAGATGCAAAAGGATACTGCATGGGGACAACCGTTCCCGGGGAAGAAGGAAAGGCTGTCTATCCAAACGGGAGCAGCTGTGCGTTTATTTACAAATTTGAAGATGAGACCGAGTTGACCGGTTTTATGAAACTTCATCTCTGGGCTCAGGCAGAAGATGCTGATGATATGGATCTTTTCATTCATGTCATGAAACTGGATAGAGAAGGAGACCCGTCTCTTCCGCTGGTGATCGGTGCAACCGACAGCGGGCCGTTCGGAAAACCGTTTTTTGGTCCTTTCGGAGGTCTCAGGCTTTCGATGAGACATACAGATCCGGAAAGAAGCAGTGATTATAAACCGTATCTGACCTATGACCGGATCGAAAAGCCGGGGCAGAAAAGCCCGGTCTGTGCGGAGATCCCGCTTTCTCCAATGGGAATGAAATACCATGCAGGGGAATCCATCTGCGTTATGGTTTCTTCTGTTCCGTTTGATCTTCCTCCTCAGGGTGCGGAAACGTTAAATCAGGGATGTTTCAGCATTCTTACAGGAGGGGAACATGATTCTTATTTGCAGATACCAGTTGTATAAGTGACCACTCCTTGGTTCTAAATAATCTGATTTAAAATGGAAGAGCCGGTGCATAACAAATGCATCGGTTCTTCTGTTTACAGATTTGACGGGTCAGGTATAATAGGATAGAAAATATAACATGCAGGGTATTGAAAAAGTGAAAAAAACAATCATTATTATATTGATCGCAATTCTCAGTCTTCTCGCTCCGTTTGTCCTTCTGGTCGATTGGATGACCAGATATGCGTATGACCGGAAAAGTCCGAAGATGCCGAGGTTCCTTGTGAATATCTTTATGGGAAGACAGAATAAGGATCAGGCCGAAAAAGACCGGATCCGGAAACAGGCAGAAGAGCTTGAGGAAAAAGCAAAGACACGTGTTGAAATGACAAGCTATGACGGGATCGTCATGGTAGGGCATTATTACCCCTGCGATGATCCGGAACGGTTTGTAATCGCCTGTCATGGATGGAGAAGCGGCTGGGAATATGATTACCGTACGATCGCCCCGTTTCTCCATGACCATAAGACTTCGGTCCTGATGATCGATCTTCGGGGGCATAGAGAAAGCGGAGACCGCTATTTGTATTATGGAAAAAAAGAGCGGTTTGATATTGCGTGCTGGACGAACTATGCAGCGGAGCATCTTGCACCGGAGCTCCCGATCTATGTCATGGGAATGTCAGCAGGAGCTTTATGTACCCTGATGTCTCTGACTGCGGGGCTCCACCCGAATACAAAAGGCGTGATCTCCGACAGCGGTGCCGGAAGCGCAAGAGCGTTGGGAATGAGTGTCGTTAAGAACCTGAAGATCAATCCGCGGATCCTGTATCCGTTTATCCGGCTTGACGCGCGGATCCGTCTTGGGATGGACGATAATGCATATACCGCAGAAGAAGCAATGAAAGCAAACAGGCTTCCGATCCTGTTTATTCATGGAACAAAGGATGCGGTAGCGGATATTCGCTCTATGGAAAAACTATATGATTTATGTCCGTCTCCGAAATTTAAGCTGATCGTAGAAGGCGCCGGCCATATGCAGAGCTGCTTTCAGGATCCGGACGCCTATATGGAAAAACTTCTGGAATTTTTTGATTTCTGTGAGGGCCGTTAGTCTTCTGTTTCGGAGACATCTTTTTCGACCGACAGATTTCCTTTCTCATCAACTTTGTAAATGTAATTTTCGTCGCGGCCATGCGTATCGTACCAGACCTGTGCAAAAAACGGAATGTGCTTTGACAAAGCGTCAAAATTCCATTCTTCTTTCGGGCTGCAGCATTCCGGACACCAGTGGCCTGCCTTTAAGATCGTATAAGGAGAACTTGCGAAGATATGTCCGTTATGACATTGCCAGAATAGCTTTGTTTTCATATCTCCCGGGGTCATTGTATCAGACATGACCTTGCCTCCGCGGAAGGAAGCGGCTTCTTTCATATCCTCAAGATCCAGTTCCGCCTCCGGCTTGGACTCATCGTATCCATGAGACAGGTCGTACCTTGGATCATGATCTTTCATCTCCTCATACCCTTCCCGCTCACAGACCAGATCGACCTCGTCCCAGCTTTCAGGGATCGCTTTGTATTTTTCCATGCTTTCAAATGCTGCAATCGTTCTGGCTTCATTTCCGCTGCTGATCCAATAGGAAGGGGCATTTTTATCTTTCAGAAGAGGCTTCATGACCAGCGTCTTTATCAGCGACGGCGGAAGAAGCCGGCCGAGACGAAAGAGCTTATGGTTGCCGGAAAACCTGTTCCAGAAATCTTTACAGGTCTCTGTCCGGAAATGGTAATATTCCTCCGTTTTTTCACTGTCGCTGAACCAGAAACAATGGAAGTTGCGCTGACAATGCCAATTGGGTTCGAAGATCTTTTTCGCGCTTCCGCCGATCAGGGCAAAGCCGTCATTATAGGTCTCGTATCCTGTCTCACGACATTCCCTTCCGCCTCCGATATTGTAGATGTTGTTCCAGAAACCTTCTTTTTCCGGCTCGGAAGAAACGATCTGTTTCAGGAGAAGAGCAGTATCATTTACCGTGATCCATTCAATAAAAGCATTGACCGGGGTCTGGAACAACAGTCCGTCCCCGATATTTTTCATCATCATGCTGTCATACAAAACCCCGGACTCTCTCAGGATGACCCAGGTATTCAGCCCACTTTCCAGTATATAGCGTTCCGCTTTTACTTTGCTGGCGCCGTAAGCATCAAAGACACTCGGAAGAAGCGGATCTCCGACTCTTCCCCAGTAATGGGCTTCGTTTCGGAATCCGTAAACAGCAACAGACGAGAAGAAGATCAGTTTTGCTGAATTGCCGTTTTCTATGATGGAATCGACAAGATGGACTGTCCCTTCATAATTGGTCTTCCATGTCAGCTGCTCATCGTGGTCCGCTTTCGGCGGGATCACAGCAGCAAGGTGGATGATATAGTCGCAGCCCCGGATCAGCTTGTTTAAGCTTTCCGGATCGGAGATATCTCCAAAGACGATCCGTACCCTGTTTCCGAACCGGCTTTTCAGTTTTTTGATTTTCTTCCGGTTTTCCGCAGTATCCCGGAAAAGAAGCCGGCATTCGTGCTCCTTGTTTTCTAATATTTTCGGAACTGCTACGGTTCCGATTGAGCCGCCGGCTCCGGTTAAGGCAATGATCATGACAGTCTCCCAATATGTTACGTAATCTAATCGGATAATATTGTATCATAGTTTGTGAAAAGGATGACAAGGATTGTATTCCATGTCTGAATCGATTATACTACAATTGTTCAGAACAGTTAGTTAATATAAGCATTAAAAGGAGAACGGTCTATGGAAACAAGAATTGCAGTAATCAGCATTATTGTTGAAGACAAGGAAGCGGCTCCGGCACTGAATGAACTTCTTCATGGCTTCGGAGATTTTATTATCGGACGTATGGGACTTCCGTATCGTCAGAAAAATGTGAATATCATCTGTCTTGCAATCGATGCGCCGATGGATGATATCAACGCATTGACCGGAGCGCTTGGAAGAATCGAAGGAATCAATGCCAAAGCGACCTATTCAACAAATTAAACAAGAGCGGATTACTGAAAGGAAGCTTTCCTGACAGAAGATCCCAAAGCTAACGAAGATGCTCCCCTGACACCGAAACTGATCCTTGAGGTGGAAGAAGCGGTAACGATATGTAAAAGAATTGTTATGCCGTATTCTCTCCGCAGGGGATACGGCATAATTCGTTGATCGATGCACAACCGGAAGACAAAAAACAGTTTGAACATACAATCCGGAGCGGATCCGTAAGAAATATAATTAAAAAGAATCAAAAGTGAAAAGGAAGGAACAGAGATGAGCTTAAATTCAACTGTATCAGCCGAGAGACTTCATATTGCATTTTTCGGATGCCGGAATGCCGGAAAATCCAGCGTCGTGAATGCTGTTACAAATCAGGAATTATCCGTCGTTTCCGAGGTAAAGGGAACAACGACTGACCCTGTCACAAAAGCGATGGAACTCCTTCCGCTAGGTCCCGTTGTTATTATAGATACACCGGGATTTGATGATGAGGGAATGCTTGGAGAAAAAAGGGTGCTTCGTACGAAACAGGTCCTGAACCGGACGGATATTGCGGTCCTCGTAATCGATGCAACGATCGGAATGAGTGAAATCGATAAACAGCTGATTGGAATCTTCAAAGAAAAAATGATCCCTTGGATCGTTGTATATAATAAAAGCGATCTTCTGGATATAATTCCGGAAGAACAGGAGAACGTAATTTGGACCAGCGCGGAGAAGGGAACCAATATTTATGAGCTGAAAGAGATGATCGGCCGTCTCGCTCCGGAAGAAGATCCGGACCACCGGCTTTTAAAAGGACTGGTTGATCCGAATGATGTGATCATACTTGTCTGTCCGATTGATGAATCCGCGCCAAAAGGACGTCTGATCCTTCCGCAGCAGCAGGCGGTCAGAGATGTACTGGATATGGGAGGAATCGCGATCGTCTGCCGCGAATTTGAATTGAAAGCGACGCTTCAGAGTCTTTCGAAAAAACCGCGTGTTGTAGTAACTGACAGTCAGGCATTTACGGAAGTCAGTGCGGATACGCCTCCGGATATCCCGCTTACTTCCTTCTCGATCCTGATGGCGAGATACAAGGGATATTTGAAGACCGCATTAAAAGGTGTCGAGGCGATCGAAAACCTTAAGGACGGCGATGTGATCCTTATGGCGGAAGGCTGTACCCATCACCGCCAGTGTTATGATATCGGAACCTATAAGATCCCGACCTGGCTGATGAAGCACACGGGAAAGAAGATCTCGATCGAGACGTGCTCCGGAAGAGAGTTCCCGGAGGATCTTTCCCCGTACGCGATGGTGATCCACTGTGGGGGATGTATGCTGACGGAACGGGATGTCCGCTATCGGATGAAGTGTGCGGAGGATCAGAATGTACCGTTTTTGAATTATGGTGTTATCATCGCGGAGATGAAAGGCGCGCTTGAGCGGAGTATTGCCTGCCTTCCAAAAGATGAGTAAAAAGATCATAGGGTGAAATAATGAATAATGAAGTAAAAAAGCTGGTCGGCCGGTTAATAAAAGACCGTTCTCTTTCCACAGAAGAATACCGTTATCTGATTGAAAACAGGGACAAGGAAGCGGCGGAGTTTCTCGCAGGAGAAGCCGTCCGGACCTGTCAGAGTATTTACGGAAATGAGATTTTTACAAGAGGGCTGATCGAAATCAGCAATATCTGTAAAAATGACTGCATTTACTGTGGGATCCGTCGAAGCAATAGAAACTGCGAACGGTACCGGCTCACGGAAAAGGAGATCCTCGAATGTGCAGATCTCGGATATCAGCTGGGCTATCGCACGATCGTGATGCAGGGTGGAGAAGACCGGTATTTTACCGATGAGATCGTCTGCGGCCTGGTCCGCAAGATCAAGGAGCACCATCCGGATGTTGCGGTCACCCTTTCGTTAGGAGAACGCAGCAGGGAAAGCTATCAGGCAATGTTCGATGCCGGGGCAGACCGTTATCTTCTCCGTCATGAGACGGCGGATGAGGAACATTACAAGATGCTTCATCCGGATTTCATGAGTTGGAAAAACAGAATGGAATGTCTTAAGAACCTGAAAGAAATCGGATATCAGGTCGGATGCGGTTTTA
>JAFWFQ010000025.1 GCA_017515535.1 Parasporobacterium sp.
GACAGCCTTCCGAGAAGTGCATGAATGCGAAAGAAGTCCCGCTTTCGATGCGGATCCCGATGTGGATCATGAGTGTTCTCTGTATCTTAGGCGGAATCTTCTACAACTTCCTGTTCAATTACCTTCTTACGCCGGCTGCAAACGCAGTCTTTAACGTGACCGATTATGTGGACAAGATGATGGGAAGCGGCTATGCGGCTGCGGCAGGGATCGAACAGAAAACAATCGAGCCGGTACAGTTAAGCTACTGGGATCCGATCCTCTGGCTGATCCTTTTCGTTATCATAATCGCAGCCGTCTGTATCGTTATCCTGACCGGAAAACGGACCCGCGGCAAAGTCCTCGTCAATAAGACAGAGGAGGTTGACGGCAAGTACGCGACCTTCTACGGCGGCGAAAAGAGTGAGCACTCCCACGTCGCGGGAAGCGACCTCTTCTGGGGATTTAAGAAAAACTGGGGCGGATATTTTAAATTCATGCAGAATATGCACTCCGGAAATGTCAACGACTACTCGATCTATACCGTCGTTGCATCTGCAGTCATAATTATTGTCATATTCATATTTATACATTAAGGAAAGGAGGCTATTGAGATGTCAGTTATCATTCAGATTTTATTAATGCTCTTTCATGTATTGGTCTTCCCGGGCTTCCTTTTCGTATTTATCTGCGGGCTTCTTCTTGCCGGAATTGACCGGAAGATCCTCGCGCGGATGCAGAAAAGGGTCGGTCCTCCCCTCCTTCAGCCGTTCTATGATTTCTTCAAGCTGATGGGGAAAGAGACGATCATTCCGGATGCCGCGAATAAAGCCGTCTACCGGATCGCACCGATTGCAGGGCTTGCGTCGCTTGTTGTTACGATGATGTTTATTCCGATCTTTAGCTTTTCGACCTTCAGCTTCAGTGCGGATATCATTGTCATCATCTATCTCCTTACGATCCCGGCAGTTGCCCTGATCGTAGGCGGAAGTGCTTCCGGCTCACCGTTTGCAGGCGTTGGAATTTCCCGCGAGATGGTTACCATGATCAGTTATGAACTCCCGCTGATCCTGATCCTGCTTGCGGTCGCGAAAGCAGCAGGCGGATCTACCCTTTGCTTTTCCTTGAAGGGGATCGTTGAATGGCAGCAGGCTTCTTATCTCGGGATCGCCCACTGGCCGCTGATCCCGGCTGCAATTGCGATGCTTCTTGTTATTCCGGCGGAAGTCGGAACGCAGCCGTTCGATACAGCAGAAGCGGAAACGGAGATCTGCGAAGGACCTCTGATCGAGTACAGCGGTGCTCCACTCGGCGTTTTTAAACTGAACACAGCAATTAAGATGTTTATCATGACAAGCCTGTTTACCTGCCTGTTCTTTGGCGGAATTGATACAGGAATCGTCGCGGTAAACGCCTTGATCTTATTTGCTATCGACGCTGGGCTTACGATTCTCTGCATGACCTTTATTCATGCGATCACAGCGCGGCTTAAGATCGAACATTTATTTAAATTTTACTGGACGATCGTTTCGGCTCTCGCGCTGATCAGTCTGATCCTTGTCTGGATCGGATTATAAGGAGCATGGTCCTGAACGCCAGGTTCTAAACAATACAAAACTGTTAATGATTCCGAAAGGATGAAAAAAAGAATGTTTAAAAAAATAATTGCATCTTCTACGGCAAAGTCACCGTGGATCTACCATATCAATACCGGTTCCTGCAACGGCTGCGATATTGAACTCGTCGCAGTCCTGACCCCGCGTTATGACGCGGAACGTTTCGGCTTTAAACTTGCAGGAACACCGCGGCATGCGGATATCGTTGTTGTTTCCGGACCGATCACAAGCCAGTCCAAAGACCGTCTCGTACGTACGCTTGAGCAGGTCCCGAAGCCGTTCTGTGTCGTATCCCTAGGTTCCTGTCCGAGATCCGGAAATGTTTTTAAAGGGAGCTACTCGATCGAAGGGCCTCTGGAAAAATACGTTCATGTTGACGTTTCGGTCGCCGGCTGTACTCCGAAACCGGAAGCGGTAATCGAAGGACTTTATACAGCGACTAAGATTCTTAAAGAGAAGCGTATGGCGATGGCGAAGAACAAAGCGTATTCGCAATCCCAAAATGCAGACGCACAGGTTACAGGATCGGAGGTAAGCGAATCATGAAATTCCCATTTGCGAAAGAAGCGGTAAAGAATTTGTTTTCCAAGCCAAGTACTGTTCCGTTCCCGAAGATCGATGTCCCGGCGAAGAAAGGCTATCGCGGAAGGCTGAGCTATGATCCGGAAAAATGCACGAACTGCGGACTCTGTATCCGTGTCTGTTCTCCATCCTCAATCACAGTGAAAACAAAAGTCAGCGAGGACGGTGATACCGAATATATCACCCGGAGTTTTGACATGACTTCCTGTACCTTCTGCCAGACTTGTGAAGACTTCTGCGATACCGGAGCGATCCACCTGACCGAGGATTACCATATGGCAGTTACTGATCCGAAAGACCTTATCATCTCCGGAACCAAAGTCCGGAAGAAAGTCTTTGATTATCCGGAAAAGGGCGACGCCTGTGTCTATTGTACGCTTTGCGCCAAAGTCTGCCCGAACGGCGCGATCACGGTCGACCGGGCAAACAAAGAATGGGAACTGGATACCGAGAAATGCGTTCAGTGCGGCATCTGTGTTTCCAAGTGCCCGAAGAAGTGCCTGACGATGTAGCAGCAGTTAATTCCGTTTCATGACCCCCATGCGGAGTGCTCGCTGTAGTTAATTCCGTTTCATGACCCCCATGCGGAGTGCTCGCTGTAGCTAATTCCGTTTTATGACCCCAAA
>JAFWFQ010000026.1 GCA_017515535.1 Parasporobacterium sp.
ATGCGTTCTGGAAGGAAAAGTTGACGGAATCGTTATGACCGGTGGTGTCTCTAATGACAAAGACTTTATCGAGAATGTCAGAAAATATGCAGGCTGGATCGGCGAGATCATCGTTATGGCCGGTGACTTTGAGATGGAAGCACTTGCAAGCGGCGCGATCCGTGCTCTGAACGGAGAAGAAGAGCTTCTTGAGTATACCGGTGAGCCGGTCTGGACGAAGTTCGATTTTGAGCCGGAAGACTAAGACTTAAGAAAAAAGAATTCCAGAGGGAAGGAAACAAGGGCGCCGGATCTTCGGCGTCCTTGCTGTTTACTCCTTCACGTTTTAGTTGAAAGTTACAAAATTGTTTGGTATTATTTACCTTTAGTGATTGTATTACTTTAATAAGGCAAAGTGGTAGAGACATGTTGAGAAAAATTGGTTTTGATAATGAAAAGTATTTAAAAATGCAGTCTGAACATATCCGGGAAAGGATCGCACAGTTTGGCGGCAAACTCTATCTGGAATTTGGCGGGAAACTGTACGACGATATGCATGCAAGTCGTGTCCTTCCGGGATTTCAGCAGGACAGTAAACTGCAGATGCTCCTTACGATGTCTGATCAGGCCGAGATGGTCATGGTCGTAAGCGCGGAAGATATCGAGCATAACAAGGTCCGGGAGGATCTTGGTATTACTTATGATAATGATGTTCTCCGTCTGATCGAGGAATACCGGAACAAAGGTCTTTATGTCAGCAGCGTTGTAATTACAAAATTCTCAGGCCAGCATGGGCTTTCTTTATTTGAAAAGCGGCTGGAAAAGAACGGGCTGAAAGTATATCACCATTATCTGATCCCGGGTTATCCGGCGAATATGGAACTCGTCTTAAGTGATGATGGTTACGGAAATAATGATTTTATCGAGACGGAACGACCGTTAATTGTGGTGACTGCCCCGGGCCCCGGTTCGGGAAAGATGAGTACTTGTCTTTCCCAGCTCTATCATGAACATAAACGAGGGGTCAATGCCGGATACGCTAAGTTTGAAACGTTTCCTATCTGGAACCTTCCGCTCGATCATCCGGTCAACCTTGCTTATGAGGCAGCAACCGCAGACTTGAATGATATGAATATGATCGATCCGTTCCATCTGAAAGCCTACGGAGAAACGACGGTCAACTACAACCGCGATGTTGAAATCTTCCCGGTGCTGAACGCGATGTTTGAGAAGATCTACGGAAAGAGTCCGTATTCTTCCCCGACGGATATGGGTGTCAACATGGCAGGAAACTGTATTATTGATGATGATGTCTGCCGTGAGGCTTCTAAACAGGAAATTATCTGCCGTTATTTTAAAGCACTTGCGGGTGTAGCGGAGAATAAAAAAGATCTGGAAGAAGTCAATAAGATCAAAGTCCTTATGAGTCAGCTCGGGCTTGATGTAAACGACCGGAAGGTCGTAAAAGCGGCAAAAGAGCGTGAACAGGAAACTGGAGACGTCGCAACGGCAATCGAACTTGACGATGGTAAAGTGATTACCGGGAAAACGGGAGACCTTCTCGGACCGACGGCTGCCTGCCTGATCAATGCATTGAAATATCTGGCTGGAATTGAAGATGAGATCAATCTTCTTTCGCCGGAGTCGATCGCGCCGATCCAGACACTGAAGATTCAGTATCTCGGAAGCCGGAATCCGAGACTCCATCCGGACGAGGTTTTGATCGCATTATCGATTGCTTCCGCATCTGATGCAAGGGCAGGATATGCGATGGCGCAGCTTCCGAAGATCAAGGGGTGCCCGCTTCATACAACGGCCAGACTTTCCCCGATTGACCGGAGAACGATTCGAAGACTCGAGTGTGAGCTGACTTATGAACCAAAAGATCTATAGAAAGAGAGTTTTGTTATGAGTAATACATTTTGGATTATTGCAGCTTTTGTTGTATACATAATTTTTATGGTTTTAATCGGAGCTTTTTACTCCAGAAAAACAAAGAACACAGAAGACTATTTCTTAGGCGGCCGTGGACTCGGCGCCTGGGTCGGAGCGATGAGTGCTCAGGCTTCCGATATGAGCGGATGGCTCCTTATGGGACTTCCGGGAGCAATCTATCTTCTCGGTACCGGAGAAATCTGGGTATCCTTAGGACTCCTTCTTGGAACATTCGCAAACTGGATGATCGTAGCGGGACGTCTTCGCCGCTATACGATCCGTGCAAACAACTCCATGACGATACCGGAATATTTTAATAATCGTTTCCATGATGAGAAGAATGTCCTTTTACTGGTTTCCTCCATCGTTATCGTCATCTTCTTCCTTGTATATACGGCTTCCGCGCTTTCTGCAGGAGCAAAGTTATTTAATGTAGTCTTTGGTCTGGAATATCATACCGCTTTGCTGATCGGAACGGTTGTCATTCTTATCTACACGTTCCTCGGCGGATTTATGGCAGTTTGTGTCACTGACTTTGTACAGGGGATCCTGATGCTGGTGATGATCCTTGCGGTTCCGATCATTCTGTTAACGATCATTGAGCCGGGAACGATCATGTCAACTCTGACTGCATCCGGGGTTGAAGGCGGAGCAGCAAACTATCTCAATCCGTTAACCTCCGGAACCGGAAGTATCAGTGTAGTATCTATTATTTCCGGACTGGCATGGGGCCTTGGTTATTGCGGAATGCCGCATATCCTTGTCCGGTTTATGGCGATCAAGTCAGAAAAAGAACTGAATAAATCCAAAGTCATTGCAAACGTTTGGAACCTTCTCTCTCTTGGAATCGTATCCGTTCTGGCAATCCTTTCACGTGTCTATCTTTTCCCGAGAGTCGGTGTTTTGGAAGATAAAGAAAACGTTGTTATTATGGTTGTTAAGGAACTGTTTACGAATGAGTTCGCGCTTCCGTTTATCGGTGGAATCCTTCTTTGCGCGATCCTTGCAGCAATTATGTCGACCGCGGACTCCCAGCTTCTTGTTACGGCATCTGCTGTTTCAAAAGATATTTATACCGACGTGATCCGGAGAGGAAAAGATATCAATGAGAAGAAAACGCTCTGGATCTCAAGAGTCGTCGTCATTGTTGTTGCAATCATCGCGTTCTTCATTGCATGGAATCCGAACAGTTCGATCATGGCTCTGGTCAGTGATGCCTGGGCAGGATTCGGTTCAGCATTCGGGCCGGTCGTTGTCTTATCCCTTTTCTGGAAGAAGACGAACAAAGCCGGTGCGTTAAGCGGTATTATCGCCGGTGCGCTGACCGTTATTATCTGGGATTACATCCCGCTTGTCGGCGGTGAGACGATCGGTGATGCAACCGGACTGTATTCTCTGATCGTTGGATTTGTTGTCGGACTGATCGCAGTCGTGATCGGAACCTTTGCAGGAAAACCGGCAACTCCGGAAATGATTCAGGAGTTTGAGGAAGTTAAGAATAAACAGGTTGCAGGAGCTTAAAGCCGGACCTGAAAGATTGATCTGATAACCAGACTGACCATGATCCTCTTGACCATGGTCAGTTTTTTATAATCCAACCAGCTGCCAGTGCGGGCTGGATGAAAAACATTCGGAAGAGCAATTAGAGTGGCTTAAAGGAAAAGTTACACGAAGGGCGGAGAAAAATCCGGTCTATCCTTACAGGATTTTTCAGAGAGCGCGAGACGAGTTTTTATCAAAAAAACTCGTTGAGTGCGAACGGTGCCGCCCGAAGTGGAACGTTTCCTTTCTAGCCACTCTTTGCGACTGGAGAGTTTTTCAGACAGCCCGTACTGGCAGCTGGTTGGATTAATAATAAAAGACTAAGCCCGGAACCATCTTCCGGCAGCGCCGCATGGAAGGATCGAACCGCTTGCCTTGACCGGAAGGCCGACTTCCTCAGCCTGAACAGAGCCGCCCCTGCCGGGTAAGATCACTGCTTCAAGCAGATATTTCAGGACAGCAGGTTGGAGGCCGGTCGTATAGGAATTAAGAAGGAAGAAAAGAGCGTCCTTCTTCAGGATCTTGTCGCAGAGAAGGAGAAGATCATAAATGGCATCCTCCATTTTCCAGATCTCGCCTTTTGGCCCGCGGCCATAGGAAGGCGGATCCATGATGATCGCATCATATTCATTGCCTCTCCGGATCTCACGTTCCACAAATTTTTTGCAGTCATCAACAAGCCAGCGGGTATTTTCTTCCGGAACCGCAGAATCTTTCGCATTCTCTTTCGCCCACTGGACCATTCCTTTTGAGGCATCCACATGTGTCACATGGGCACCGGCTTTTGCAGCAGCAATCGTTGCGCCACCTGTATAAGCAAAAAGATTTAAAACTTTGATTTGTTCTTTCTTTTTTTCTTTCTCTTTAGAAATCAGTTCGCTGAACCAGTCCCAGTTCGCAGCCTGCTCCGGAAACAGTCCGGTATGTTTAAAGCTAAAGGGCTTTAAGTTAAACGTCAGGTCGCCGTCTTTGTTGATCGGAAGAGAGTAGTGGATCTTCCATTGTTTCGGAAGGTCAAAGAACTCCCATTCACCGCCGCCCTTGCTGGACCTGTGGTAATGGGCATTCAGCTTTCTCCATTCCGGAATCTCTTTCGGAGTATTCCAGATGATCTGCGGATCCGGTCTCAGGAGAATATAATCCCCCCATCGCTCCAGCTTTTCCCCGGAGGAGGTGTCAAGAACTTTATACTCTTTCCAATTGTCTGCTATGAACATAGATTTTTCCGCGCAGGCAGCGCTCCTTTCATTTTTGGCTTTTACAGCATGCATACCATAGCATAAAACGGGGTTTCTATCAATACAGGCTGCGCCGCAGAAGGAAGAAAAAAAAGAGTGAAAGAGAAACGGATTTGTGAGATAATATCTGAGTAATGAATTTATTTGGACAGAAAGAGGTTTGATATGGATAACAGACCGATTGGCAGAGAAAAACGGGTCATAAGCGGCGGAAGCGGAATCAAGAGAAGCGGAGAAGGACTGGGCAAGACAACTTCTGCAAGAAATATCAGAAAACCTGTACAGGATAGTCCGGGCAAGTCCAGAGGCTTCTTCAGCAGCTTGTTCCGGAAAAAAAGTTAAAAAATCAGAATTGAACAGGAAGAAAAATGAACGAGAATAATAACGAAAACAACAATAACAACCAATCAAAAAGAGGCGGGAAATTATTCCGGCTGTTGATTCTTGCAATCGTTGTGATACTGGTCATTGTATTGCTGGTCACATGTGCCAAAGGCGGCTGTAAAGGTGATAACAGGGATACCAGCTATCCGGTCGGACAGGGTACGGCGAACAACGGCGGCGGTTTCTCCTTTACCAGCGCAGAAGCGAGCAGTATCTTTTCCAATAATTATTATTCCGGGAACGGAACGGAAACGAATGAAGCATTAAATACAGCGGTCGTTTCCGGAACGCCGGAAAAGAAAACGGAAATTCTCGGAAACGGGCGTGACGTTGTTACGATCATGGTCTATATCTGCGGATCTGACCTTGAATCCGGCGGCGGTGCGGCAACCATGGATATTAAGGAGATGCTGAACGCAGGAGTCGGGGAGAATGTCAACCTGATCCTGTATACCGGAGGAACAACGAACTGGCAGAACCGTCAGATGAGCAGCAGCGTGAACCAGATCTACCAGATCAGCGGGAATAGTCTCTATATGCTGGAAAAGAATGCGGGCAATAAGAATATGACTGACCCGGATACGCTTGCAGAGTTTATCCAGTACTGCGGAAAGAATTTTCCGGCAAACCGGAACATGCTGATCCTTTGGGATCATGGCGGCGGCTCAGTAACCGGGTTCGGATCCGATGAAAAGTTCTCTTACGGGGGAACCATGGATCTTACAAAAGTGAGAAAAGCTTTGGGCAATGGCGGCGTAACCTTCGATTTTATCGGTTTTGATGCCTGCCTTATGGCAACGATAGAGACCGGACTTACTGTCAGCACTTATGCGGATTATCTGATCGCGTCAGAGGAAACGGAATCCGGATACGGCTGGTATTATACAAACTGGCTGAAGACACTAAGTGATAATACGTCGATTCCGACGATTGAGCTTGGAAAAGTAATCGTAGACGATTTTATCCGTGCTTCGAAACAGGCCGGACAGGGCTGGGCAGGAACGCAGTCCGTTGTCGATCTTGGAGAACTCTCTTATACAGTTCCTTCAAAGCTCAAGGCATTTGCGTCTGCTACGACTGCTCTGATCGAAAGCGAGAATTCTTCCGGAGATTATAAGACGGTTTCAACGGCACGTTCTAAATCCAGAGGATTTGGTGAATCTTTAGGCATTGATCAGGTCGATCTAGTAGACTTCGCTCAGAAAATCGGAACAGAAGAAAGCAGGAGTCTTGCGGAAGCTGTCAAGAGCGCGGTCAAATACAACAATACGACCAGGGATATGACGAATGCCTATGGACTTTCCGTTTACTTCCCATATTCGAATTCCAGATATGTGAATCAGGTCGGTCAGATATACAACAATATCGGCCTGCCGGAAGAATATGCGAGATGTATCGAGACCTATGCCGCGATGGAGCTTTCCGGACAGTATATCGGCGGCGGTACCGGAGACCCGTTCAACTCCCTCTTTGGATTGTTTGGAAGTGGGGACTACGGAGATAGTTACTTCTATGGAAATGATTCCGGAGAAAGCTATTCCTCCTCCAGCATCTACGATATGCTCGGCAGTCTCCTTGGCGGTAATCTTGGCGGATTCTCTTCGGATTACAGTTCTTCGGATTTTGGATTCTTCCGGAACAATATTGATCTAAAAGAGGTCTCCAACTACCTTGCCGATAATCAGTTTAATGAAACCAATCTGGAATGGAAGCAGAAGGACGACGGAACCTATTATATTTCTATGCCGGAAGAGCAATGGGAGCTTGTTGATAGTATTGCTCTTAATATGTTCTATGATGACGGGGAAGGTCTGATCGATCTCGGAAGCGATAATGTATTTACCTTTGATGAGGATCTGAATCTGCTCGGGATCAATGACCGGACCTGGCTTACCATTGATGGGCATTATATTTCCTACTACTATGATTCCATGACTTTCGACGGAGACAACTACCTGATCACAGGTCATTCGCCGATCCGTTATAACGGAAAGGAAGCGGATCTGATCCTGAACTTTGATCAGGACAGTCCATATGGCTATATTGCTGCGATTCGTCTCGTCGAGGACACAGAGACTCCGAATGTCGGAAAACTGATGAGCAAAGTCGGCTCCGGTGAGCAGATCGACTTAGAGGCAGGAGAAGACCTGACTTTGGTCAATGCAGTCAAAGAAGGCGACCGAATCGAATTCCTTGCAGACTTCTATGATTACGAGGGGAACTATCTGGATCAATATGTTCTGGGCGATGCATGGGTCGTCGGCGCAGAAGAGCCGGTCATTGCAAATATGGATGTCGGAGAAGGCGCAGCACTTGCAATGTACTGTTTTACTGATATTTACCATAAGCAGTATTGGACCGGAGTGATTCCGGAGAAGTAGAAGGATTCCTTGCCGGATACGAAAAGTAAAACAACAAAAAACGCTCAGGAACGCGAAAGTCCTGAGCGTTTTTTTGTAATTCCGGGTTATTTGTTTTCTTCCAGTGCTTCTGCTTCGTCCATGATCTCTTCGAAACGTTCAACAACTCTGTCAAAAAGATCATCATCTTCGATATCCAGAAACTCAAATTCTTCGTCACTCAATTCATTGTAGACATAAAGGAAAACATCATCACTGTCGTCCGATACCGGAACAAGTGCAATATAATCCTGATCTTCAAAATCGAAAACAAATAATGGCTCGCATAAGACGCTTTCTCCGTCTTCGAATTCCAGAGTGATCTGCGGAAGCTCATCCTGGCAGCCACAGTCACAGTCCGGTCCATGGTTTAATTGATCCGTCATATTCATCCTCCTATGATATGAAACAGCAGTTTTCTCTTGATAAGACTGCAGTTTCCTGAATCTTTTTACGATTGTATTCTATATGATAATGACAGATTTGTATATCTTTTTATTACGGATTATGCTAATATTTTTTTGAATAAGGGGGACAAATGAACGCACTGATCATAACTATGTTGAAGATCGTCGTTTCTATGGCGGTCGGTTTTTTACTCTACAAACTCCGGATCCTGAATAATACGGTTAACAAGGGTCTGTCCGGTTTGATCGTTCATGTCACGGCTCCTTGTATGGTTTTCGTCAGCATTGTTTCCATGGATGGAAGTGAGATCCGGAATGCCGTAAAGCTCCTCTGGATCGGAGTTGTTATTTATATCGCATTGATGCTGATAGCGGTCCTTTGCGTAAAACTTCTCCGGATCCCGTCCGCCTCTTCCGGTGTCTATCAGGCAGCGATCGTTTTCGGTAACGTCGGCTTTTTAGGGCTCCCTCTTGCAGAGTCATTGTTTGGACCGGTTGGACTCTTTTATATGGCGCTTCTTAATATCCATCTGAACCTTTTGGTCTATAGCTATGGTTTTTATATTATTGGCAGAAACAGTCAAAGCGGGTTCCGTTTTTCGCCTAAGACTCTGATCAATTCCGGAATTATCGGTGTTCTGGTCGCAATGCTGTTCTTCTTTTTGCAGATCCCGATTCCGGATCTTGTTATGGAACCGATTAGTTTTGTCGGCGGGATCACTTCGCCTCTTGCGATGGTCGTCATCGGAAGCAGTGCAGCTGCAGCTTCTTTAAAGACCGTTTTCTCTCATGGAAAACTATATATTCTTTCTGCGATCAAGATGCTGCTTCTTCCGATTATAACCTATATTATTTTAAAACTGACGATCGGGGACGGAATGATGACAAAAGTCCTTACGATGTATGTCGGAATGCCGACGGCTGCAATTGTCGGAATGATTGCGATCACGTTTGATTCGGATGCGGAAACCGCGTCCAGCGCGACCGCAATGATGAATATCTTCTGTATTATTACGATCCCGGTCCTTTATCTGATCATGACCTATTTTTAATGGTAAACATTCTGACAAAGATTGTTGGTAGTAATTCTTGTTTGTACATATTATAATTAAATTTAGTGTAGTGAAAACCGATCAAACGTAATGGAGGAAATCAAAACATGAGCGAGTACAAAGTATTAGCAATTAACCCGGGATCCACTTCCACAAAGGTTGCTGTGTTCAAAGGCGAGGAAAAACTGTTTTCTGAGAATGTAGAGCATGCAGCTGAGGATCTTGCAAAATTCAAAGAAGTTTCTGATCAGTTAGAGTTTCGTTTCGGAATGATCAAGGATATGCTGAAAGAGCAGAACATTGATCTTTCTGATCTGGATGCAGTCGTAGGACACGGCGGCGGCCTGATGTCCTGCGAAGGCGGTGTATATACGATCAACGACGTACTGTTTGATCATGCAGTACGCGGAGCAAACGGTGTTCAGCATCCGGCTCAGCTTGGACCGCAGATTGCAAAACTGTTTTCAGATGAGTATAACTGCCCGGCATTTGTTGTTAACCCGCCGGATACTGACGAGGCAATTCCGGAAGCAAGACTGACCGGAATCAAAGGCGTGTTAAAGCCGATGCATGTACATGCACTGAATCAGAAAGAGACTGCAATCGTTCATTCCAAGAAGATGGGCAAAAAATATGAAGAGTGCAACTATATTGTAGCCCATATCGGCGGAGGTACTTCAATTGCAGCACATCGGAAAGGCAAGATGATCGACGGAAATGATATCGTTGGCGGTGACGGACCGATGACTCCGACCCGTTCCGGAAGTATTACGGTATCCGGTCTTGTTGAGTATATCTTTGATAACGGACTGGACAAGAAGGCCGCAAAAGCGCTTGCGACCAAGACCGGTGGATTTATCAATCTCCTTGGAACCAACGATGCGAGAGACGTTATCAAAATGGGCGAGGAAGGAAACAAGTTCGCGGAGCTCGTATGGAACACCATGATCTATCAGATCATCAAGCAGATCGGTGCAATGGCAGCAGCTCTGCATGGAGAAGTTGACGGGATCCTGTTAGGCGGCGGAATGGTTCATAATAAAGAACTTGTTGCGAAACTGACGGAAGCGTGCAGCTTTATCGCTCCGGTTTATGCATATCCGGGAGAGTTCGAGATGGAAGCGATGGCATCCGGTGCAGCACGTGTTCTGGATGGTGAGGAAGAAGCGAAGACTTACACCGGCGAACTGGTTTATGATATCAAAGACTTCATGTAATAAGGAATCTTCTCGCAATTACAGAATAATTAGGATATAATGAGTGGCGGCTGTGAAAACACACAGCCGCTGTTTCTTACATTCAGAATCATAACCGGGAGAAAAGAAAATGTTTGACTATATTACGATACCTGAAAGAAAAGGCAAAGATGCAATTGCTGTTGATATTCCGGTCTTAAACGGAGTACAGATCGATAAGAACCTGAAAGAAGGGTTTGATCTGATTCCGATGTGGGTCGCGGACATGAACTTTGTTGTTCCGCACTGTATTACCGGAAAGGTCGCGGAACGTCTTTCTCATCCGTCTTTTGGATATTATATGGTCCGTGATGAGTATTATCAGGCGATCATTGACTGGCAGAAGAATCGACATGATGTCAGGGATTTAACAAAAGAAGATATCGGCTATGAAAACGGACTGCTTGGAGGACTTGTAAGTACCTTAAAGGTCCTTCTTCCTGATGGCGGGAAAGTTCTTCTTCATACGCCTGCCTATATTGGGTTTACCCATGTATTGAATGATAACGGATATGAGATCATAGGCAGTGAACTTAAGAAAGATAAAAACGGGATCTTCCGGATGAATCTGGAAGATATGGAACAGAAGATCGTAAAGGAGCAGATCCGGGTCGCTGTATTCTGTTCGCCACATAATCCGACCGGAAGAGTATGGGAGAGAGAAGAGCTTGAAGCGGTAGTTTCACTCTTTGAAAAATACGGGATAACGATAATCTCGGATGAGATATGGTCAGACCTGATTCTTCCGGGACATACCCATATTCCGTTCGCTTCTATCTCGGAATATGCGCGTATGAATACAGTGGGATTATATGCGCCTTCAAAGACCTTTAATCTTGCGGGACTGATCGGATCGTATCACATTATTTACAATAAAGA
>JAFWFQ010000027.1 GCA_017515535.1 Parasporobacterium sp.
ATCCCCAGGCAGGGAATGCCGCATCCGCCTGGTTCTCTGGCGGAAGCCATGTTCCATGGAAAGTAATCGAATCCTCTATTCCTGTAAAATCATGAAGCGGATAGTATTCCGATGACGGAAAAGCATCCTTTTCGTTTTCTCTGGTATAAGTTACTTCATAGTTCCATATCGTCGTATCCTCAAAATGATCCGAACCGGCAAGTGTATACCAGGTCGTTCCGTCTTCGGAAACAAGTACATTGCCCGGTTCCGAAAAAACACTGGATCCGTTCGAATTTCCGTAAACGATAAAATCAATTCCATACTGATTTCCCGGATCATCAACAATCGGATCCTCATAGTAATACGTTATATAGCCACCAAAGTTTCCGAGACTGATTGGTGACCACCAGTAGCCAATTCCTATCAGGCTCTTTTCCGGTTCAAGACCATAAAGACCTGTCAGCCGATTTCCACCAGCACTATATTGCGAGCCCGGACAGATATAATCCACGATTGCGTCAGGTGTACGGCCTGCAAAATCATTGATTGGCGAGCGGAGATTTGCCGTTACGGAAAAGCAGAATAGTCTTTCATCTGCACCTTCCAGAAGAATCTGTTTTGTAAGTATATTTACACCGTTGTTCATCAGGGCTGCCGGATCAAATTGAAAACTGATTCCATACTGTCCGTCCTCTTGCGGTTCCAGCTGACTTTGAATCTCATACTGATCATTGATTTCGTATACATTTACAACATCTTCATTTGTCTTAAAAGCAAACGAAAATGTCTCGTCTGTACCCGCACCTTTTCGGGTCACAAACTGATACGAATCCTGTTTCAGCGTATACGGCGTATAAAGATATCCGTTTATTTTCTCCGGATCCGATTCAATATAAGACAGATTTGGCTTTGACCCCTCTCGCGGTTCAAATGTTATCTTTATTGTTACATCTGTTTTCGCACCAAGCGAAGGGAGATAAATAGTCAGATTCTCTTTCCTATCAGACGCAACCTCTAATCCACCGGCACTGATTACCCCAGGAACTTTGCTTTTGTTTTCTGTTATGACTCTCTTCCCGCCCCTTGCTTCCTCGTTTGTTGGAAGCGTATATGTTTGTCCGTTGATTTCCAACTTTGTGATCGGCATGGAGACCGCCGGATAGTTATAGTTGTATCCGTAATAATGCTTGAAGATAAGCCTGTAAGTATTCCGGATCGGTTCCTGCCAGGAATACTCTGGCGCTCTCTCCGTGATTTCCGTCTTCGATGTCAGGATGTTTGAATCTGATTCTCTGCTAAAGTATCCCAAGTCTGAAAGTTCCAGATAGCCTGCTGAAACAAGTTCTTCCTCCGTAGTCCCCTCATACTCGACCCAAATATAATGCTTATCCGGATCATCGCCTGGATCATCTCCTGGATCAAACGGTTCAGGCGGGTCTGTATCTTCTGCATCCAGCCATCCGTTAAACCAGGTTCCGTCTCCAAGGGTAGGGAAATCCAGACCTCCCCCATCTTCGACTTCGTAGCGATAGTCGTTCACATAATGGAAAATAATCTCATCTCCATCATTAACTTCCTGTATATTGATTCCGTTCAAATGCGCACCATTTATGGTATACATCCACCCGGAATAATCGCCGTTTGTAAATTCACCGATCCAATATCCATCATAGCCGGCTGGAGCCTTGATTTTCTTTACATATCCGTCCTCTGCGCCTTCCTGTTCCAGTCCGCTCCTCTGACAGGCTGCAAGAAAAACATCCGCAACAAAACTGCCTTCCGGAACAGTAAAGTAATCGGTTTTCATCCAGTTCTTATACTCCGCGTCCATATGATCAGTCGAAAGATTGACCGGGGTCTGGGAAATCGTTGAACCAATGATCCGGCAGCTGACCGTAATCATCTGTTCTTCTGCCTTTGCTACTGACGACGGTAAGGCCGAAAGAATGCAGATAAAGGTCAGCAAGAGACTGACAACAAAACCGAGTGTTTTCGTGACAGACCGTTTTTTCATAACTATCTCACCTTAATCCTTTATACAACCGGGAGAGGACGCTTTCCGGCCTCTCTTAGCTCCGTTTTAGCACGGTATTTATTACTTCTTGTATGGTTTCCCCGGGACTTCTTTCCGAAAAGTCCCGGGGTCATTTGTATTGACTACTGAACCCAGTAACCTGCTGCGTTAAACTTGTAGTTTGTTCCGTCGATCTTCTGGGTCGTATTCTTTGCATACCAGCCTGAAGTATCTCCAAACCACCAGCCCTGGTTGTTCTTCTTCCAGCTTCCCTTCGGCTGGTAGGTCCAGCTTCCGTTCGCGTTCAGCCAGTAGCCTTCGCACCATTCATTTGCTGCCATCGCTCCGCTGCTCTTAAAGAAGTACCAG
>JAFWFQ010000004.1 GCA_017515535.1 Parasporobacterium sp.
AAGATTTTGTACCTGCCCAAAAATGGCGCGCATGAACGAAGATTCTGTGCAGACAAGAGAGGAGTATTAATAAAATTGGGGATTGGGTGTCCAAAAATTGCGCGCGTGAACGAAGATTCTGTACCTGCCCAAAAATGGCGCGCATGAACGAAGATTCTGTGCAGACAAGGGGGACTGGGGAAGGGAATCGTTTCGGGTTATTTTTTCAGAAGACCGCCGATGCGGATATAGGATGGTGCAAGGTGGCCGTCTTTACCCCAGTAAATATCTTCGTTCAAATATCGTTTTAAAGTTTCCTGTACATTGCCGCCCAGGCTTTCAATCGAATAAGACATTTTCTCCGGAAAACGGCAGGGCTCTCCTTTCAGGCGGGAGCAGTTTCCTTCGCCGCAAAGCAGACATCTTCCGCCGCCGATCACGCGGCTGTCCGGATATTTTTTCTGCTCTTCTTCGAGGTGTTCCGTCATTCCTTCTGTTGCGGCAACGGTGACTTGCGCACCGATCTTTAAGAGTTCGTCTAATTCGTAAGTTTTTTCCAGAAGAACAGCAGGGGTAATCGTCTTAATTGCATAAAGATAAAAACGGGAGTATTGTTTCCAGATATCAAGCGGGTCAAAATCGTAAGGAGGGCAGCTCCATGTTTTCCCGAAGTTTGGACATTCGCCGCAACAGCCTAAGAAGCGGGGAACGTCAACACAGTGCTCGATAAAATCAGTCACATCAATTTCTGTGCTGATTATTTTAGATTCAATTTGCTGCAAAATATCTTTACCTAATATCGAAAGGTCAAATAATTCCATTACTGATTACTCCTTAAACAGACTCATGCTTTCCTTACTATATAGGAAAGCAGGATAAGAAGTGTAATAAAATATAATTATCTTTTGGTAAAAATATCAGATAAAAACAAAAGCGTAAAGGATCAAAAACAGAATTTCGGAGCGCTTCGTTAATTGATTTATTTCAGCTCTGCAATCGTAACGCCGGCGTCACCCTCGCCGTATTCTGCCTGATAGAATTTTTTGACCCGTTTTTCCCTTCGCAGATACTGCTGGACCGCGCTTCGCAGGGCGCCGGTTCCCTTTCCGTGCACAATACGGACTTTTTCCAGATGGGCCATTGAAGCATCATCGATATATTTTCCTAACTCAAGAAGCGCTTCATCAACGGTCATTCCGAGCAGTTTTATTTCAGTCGAGACCCCCATTGATTTTTCGAACTTGATATTGCTGATCCCGCTTCCCTGACGGCTTCCGCGTTTTTCAAATGCTCCTTTTGCAAAGGAACCCTTATGGGATGTTTTTTCGAGAGACTCCATGGAGTCTTCGTGCGCTTCTTCCAGATCTTTCAGATTGACCTGAAGGTTCATGCTTCCAAGCTGGACGGAGACATGATTTCTGGAATCAGGAAGCGCGGTGACGATTCCGTCCATGTTCATAGAGATGACATGGACAGCATCTCCAACTTTGAGATCATCCGCCGCAATCGGTTTGAACCCGGCTTTTTTCTGGCTTTTTGTCCCGAGTTTTCCGAGCGCATCCTTTGATTTCCGGCCCAATCCGGAGCGGGTATTTTCCGCTCTGCTGAGATCCGCACCCTTTCCGGCTTTCCGGATGTCTTTTACGGCAGCATCGGCATAATCTTTTGCTTCTTTTAATATTTCATATGCTTCTTCATTTGCCTTTTGAAGAATCGCCTGTTTTTTTGCCTCCATAGAATCAAGCTGTTTCTGAAGATTTTTTAATGCAGCATCCGCCTCGGATTTCATATGCGCTGCTTCCGCGCGTTCGATCTCCGCGCTTTTCTTATCGCTTTCAATATTTGCCAGAAGATCTTCAAAGGCGATATTTCCGGAATCCATTCTCTTTCTGGCATCATCGATCAGAGAAACATCCAGACCGAGTTTTTCCGAGATCGCGAATGCATTGCTCTTTCCCGGAAGACCGATCAGAAGCCGGTAGGTCGGCCGGAGTGTTTCCACATCGAACTCGCAGCAGGCATTCTGGACGCCTTCTGTAGATAACGCAAAAATCTTGAGTTCCGGATAATGGGTCGTTGCCATAACTTTTGAACCGAAATAATGGAGTCTTGTCAGGATCGCCTGTGCCAACGCGGCACCTTCTGTAGGATCGGTTCCGGAACAAAGTTCATCCAAAAGAACCAGGCTGTCCCGGTCCGCTTTTTCCAGGATCCGGACAATGTTCTTCATATGGGAAGAAAACGTCGACAGGCTCTGCTCGATACTTTGTTCGTCTCCGATATCTGCATAGATCTCATTGAAAAGACAAAGCGATGAGCCATCCAAAGCAGGAATATGAAGTCCGGCCTGACCCATAAGGCAGAGCAGACCCGTTGTCTTCAGGGAGATAGTTTTTCCACCGGTGTTCGGGCCGGTAACGATCAGCATATCGTAATCCTTTCCTAACGGAACACTGATCGGGACCGCACTCTTTGGATCGAGGAGCGGATGGCGTGCCTGTTTCAGGTCCAGATAGCCGTTGTCGTTAAATTCCGGCGCGTTGCCTTTTATCTTTTCTGAGTATCTGGCTTTTGCGAAAATGAAATCAAGCTCTACAAGGAGCTGATAATCGATTCCGAGACTATCGGAAGCTTCCGATGCAGAAGCGGAAAGCGATGCAAGGATCACCTGAATCTCCGCTTTTTCCGCGAGGTCTAATTCATTCAGCCGGTTGTTGAGAGATACGACCGCGGCAGGCTCAATAAAAACAGTAGAGCCGGAGCCGGACTGGTCATGGATCATCCCGGGGACATGGCTGCGATGCTCCTGACGGACCGGAATACAATATCTTCCGTTTCGCATCGTTACAACACTGTCCTGTAAATAGGTCTTCATTGACTGGCTGGTCACGAGCCGGTTCAAAGTCCTTTGGATATCCGCACGGGCATTTGTCATATGGCGCCGGATATCATGAAGTGTCGGGCTCGCATCATCCGCGATTTCATCAACAGAAAGAATGCAGCGTTTGATCTCGGCAGAAAGCTTCGGGCAGGGATCCAGTGCCTCATAATAAGAACTTAAGGAATCAAATGGGGTTTCTTCATTCTCCGGTTTCAAAAAACGGCAGGCACTTCCGGCGGCATCAAGAATCGATGCGATCTCCAGTAAGTCGACAGTATTCAGAATACTGCCGATCGCAAGCCGTTTTAATGAAGGCCGGATATCGGGAAGCCCGCCAAGACTTGGACCGGCTTTTTTCCGGAGCCGCGAAACCGCATCCGTTGTCTGCTGCTGCGCGGTCCGGATCTCTTCAAGATCGGTCAGCGGTTCGAGTTTTAAACACAGAGCAGCACCCGCTTCGCTTGAGGCGTTACGGGCGAGCAATTCTAAGATTTTATCAAATTCTAAGGTTTTATATACTTTGTGGTTCATTATGTTTGGACAAACAATTGCCGGTTTATTTCGAAACGGCGGTTTTTGTCACTTAGTCTGTCGGACGAAGGTTGGAATCAAAGATCCGGTTATATCCCATCCATGGATTCTGGGGATCCGTATTCGGATTGTTTTCCAGGATCTCAGCCATTGCCTGCATTTTTGCATCTGTGTTATCCGCAAAGTTCAAAGCGACGGCCTCGATAATTGCCGGTTTTTTCGGGGAACCGAATTCGTATTCTCCATGATGGGAGATAATACAGTGCTTTAATTCTTCCGCTCGAAGCTTCGGGAATCCCTTGATTTCACGGATCTTTTCCGAAACCATTTCCACGCCGATCACGATATGTCCTAAAAGCTGGCCTTCATTTGTATAGTCGTTTGTCGGAAACGACGACAGTTCACGGGTTTTTCCGATATCATGACAAAGAGCAGCCGTGATCAGAAGATCCCGGTTCAGGAGCGGATACTGATGGGCATAAAAATCGCAGAGCTCACAGACAGACAAGGTATGCTGGAGCAGCCCGCCGACAAAGCCATGGTGGATGCTTTTCGCTGCAGAATGTTTGATAAATGCTTCTCGAAGCTGAACATCTTCTTGGAAAATACTTTCCAATAAAAGGCGGAAGTATGGAGTCTGGACGGAGTTAATAAACTGGTCTAACTGCTGAGCCATTTTTGCAGGATCTTTGGAACTGACCGGAAGATAATCAGCCGGATCATAGCTTCCTTCCGAAGCCTTGAACGCACGGTCGATCGCCATCTGGAGCGCTCCGTTAAAAACAGAGATACGGCCATGGATCTCAACATAATCATTGGCGGAAAAATCACCGATCCCCATCGAGTTCGGCTCCCAGATCTTACAGCTGATCGAGCCGGTCTTGTCTGCTAACGTAAGGTTCTCGTATTCTTTCCCGTTTTTTGTAAAAGCCGAGTTCTTCTGTTTACAATGATAGATCCCTGTAATATTGTCTCCATCATGAAACTCGTTGATATATCTCATTCTTGATTCTCCGTTCTAAGTTCGTTTGATAACGATACCATATTTATTGATTATCCAAGTCACCAAACCAGTTGATGATCGCCTTATCATAGGCTTCCTCGTCCGCAATTCTTAAGTGGGAATGTCCTCCCTGTTCAAACCATACCAGTTTTTTCTTTGGCGAGGAACACTTTTCAAATAAAAGATCTGTTTTCTCCGGAACGGAGAACAAATCGTTTTTCCCGGCCAGGATCAGGACGGGGACATCCAACTGATCAATATGATTGATCGGGGCGGCCTTATCGACATCAACGCCCGTATGCCGTTTGATCTCGTTCATGACCATCCCGAGGAGCGGCCAGACCGGGTGATGCCCGTCGATCAGATGCTCTTTAAAATTTTCACGGAAGCTGACATATGGTCCTTCTAAGACCATGCCCGCAAATAAAGAATCCTGTTTTGCTTCGGAGTTTGAGGCTGCCAGGATCGCGGTATTTGCGCCCATGCAGATCCCATGGAGCCAGACCTCTTTGTTTCCGAAACGCTCCTTCAGGATCTTTGCCCACGAGATCATATCGGAATCCTCACCGATCCCGACGTAGTCGTACTTTCCGGAGGAAAGCCCATGACAGCGGATATCGATCGTAAGGATATTGAATCCGGCTTCCTGATAAGGCATAGCAAAATAATAAGAGTACATCAGGGATTCACAACGCCCGGGGATTATGATCACTGCCCGGTCGTACCCCAGATCAATATATTGTCCAAATAGATGAAATCCGTCATTTTCAATCTTAATATCAGTCACATTGCCCTCATCTTTCAAAATGCCGAGAGCTGTGGAGTCGGTATCAACACCGGCTTCCTTTGCCCAGGAAAGACCGCGGTTCCACATTTCAAGCTGTTCTGTGTTTTCCGGTTCAGAACAGGCTCGTCCCCAGACATCCGGAGAGGTTCGGACCAATGTGCCCTGATAGACCCGCCAAGCGACATATCTCATAAAAAGCCAGGAAGAGATAAGGCCGAAGACGAGAACTGCTGCTACAATTATGATAATAAGTAATAAAGTCGACATGCAATGAGTATATCGTAAATAGCCTTAAGTTGCTATCTAAAAATAAAAATGATAAAATTATTTTTCGCGAATACAGTCATTGGCGTTTTCTTGTTGTGTGAATAAAAAGGCGTTAGTGACACATACAACCTGGAGGTAAAAAAATGAGTTTTGTAATCATTCCTGATGCTGCTTGCAGCCTGACCGCCGATCTGCGGATCCGCTTTAATATTCCTGCCTATATCGTTGCCAATGTTTTGTTCCCGGATGGAACAGAACATGATACCGATCTGGACTGGAAAGAGATCTCCGCGGACGATTATTTCCGCTCCATGGCCGAGAAAAAGGCGATTTATAAAAGCGGAACGGCGGGCATTGAAAAAAGCATCGAAGTTTATGAGAAATATCTTGTAGAGGGAAAAGACCTGATTGCAATCAGTCTTTCCAGCGCATTAAGCGGGAACTACAACCTTGCGGTCAAAGCTTGTGAAACACTGAAAGAAAAATATCCGGAACGTAAAATTTATGTCATTGATTCCAAACGCTATTCCGGTGCGATCGCGGCAATGATCGCAAAAGCAAATGAGCTGAGATCCGAAGGAAAAACGGTTGATGAAGTCGCTGAGTGGCTTGAGGCAAACAAAAACCGTTATCATGAGATGGGACCGATGGATGATCTGAACTTTCTTTGCAGGACCGGACGGATCAACAACTTTAAGGCTTTCTTCGGAACTCTGGTCGGGATCAATTCTCTTGGGGATTTTAACCAGAACGGACTTACGGATGTTCTCGGAAAAGTCAAAGGAAAACCAAACGCAATCAAGGCGACGATCGAATATGTGAAACGGACGATCGAAGAGCCGGAAAAACAGATTGTTTTTATTGCGCATTCCTATCGCTATGAAACGGCTGAGGAACTAAGACAACGGGTAGAGGAGGAGATCCATCCGAAAGAGATCATTATGATCCGAGTCGATATGAGCTGTGGCGCGAATATCGGACCGGGAATGGCAGCGGTCTTTTACTGTGGAAAAGAGATTTCGGAAGATCTTTCTGTTGAGAAGAAGATTATGGAGGAGATAACGAAATGAGGAATTACGCAATCATAGGAGATTCCACCTGCGATCTGAACAAAAACCTGCGTGAACAACTTGGTGTTGATTATGTTCAGATGAATTATGTACTTGACGGAAAAGAGTATCCGGCTTCCCTCGATTGGGAGGGCCTTTCCGCAAAAGAGTTTTATGACCAGATGAGAGCCGGGAAACGGATCACTACGACACAGGTCCCTGCAGAAAGCTACCTCAAAAAGTTTCAGGAGTATCTGGATCAGGACATGGACGTATTATATATCTCCTGTTCCTCTGCGCTTTCGGGTTCCGTAAATACGGCTCGCGTCATCGCGAGAGACCTTCTGGAAAAGAATCCAGAGGCAAAGATCATCTGTGTTGACGCACTGAACAGTTCCTTCGGGCAGGGAATCGAGATCATGTGGGCGAGCAAGATGAGAAGCGAAGGAACCCCGATCGAAGAGGTTGCTGAATTCCTTGAGAAAAACAGGAATTGTGTTAACCAGAGTGCTTTTGTTGAAAAACTGGAATACCTGAGAAGAGCAGGAAGAGTTACCGCATCGAGTGCGTTCTTCGGAAACCTGATCGGGATCAAGCCGCTTTTGATCTCGGATGCGAAGGGTCAGAACTATGCGATCAAAAAAGTAAAAGGAATGCAGAAGACAATGGAAGAAGCGGTTGCACTCGTCAAAGAGCGGATCATCGAAGCCGAAGATCAGATTATTTATATCTCCCATGCGGATTCCAAGGAGAACGCGGAGACAATTGGTGAGATGGTAAAAGAGGCAACCGGATGCAAAGGCATTTTTATTGATTATATGGGACCGATCGTTGGCGCGTCAGTCGGACCGGGAACAATGAGCATCTATTACGTAGGACAAGAAGAGACAACTGTTGGCGAGGCATAACAGTCATACGGAAAGGAAACTTGATGGCAACAACACATATCGACGGCGAGGCACTGAAGGAACTGATCCTGGGAGGTCTCGCAAATCTGAAACTGAATTCAAAAGAAGTAGATGAACTGAACGTGTTTCCTGTTCCGGACGGGGATACGGGAACAAATATGTCCATGACCTTAGAAGGCGGAGCGAATGCGATCCGGGATATGTATTTTGAGAGCGTTTCTGCGTTTGCAAAGGTTTTTTCCCGCGGAACCCTTCTCGGAGCAAGAGGTAATTCCGGTGTGATCCTTTCCCAGTTTGTCAAAGGCCTTTCCCTGGGCCTTCAGGGGTTAAAAACGATCACGGTCCGGGATTTTTCCAAGGCATTCAATCAGGGCGTGGAGAAAGCTTACGACGCCGTGATCAATCCGACGGAAGGAACGATGCTGACAGTCATGCGCGAAGGCGGAGAGTATCTTGAGAAACTTCTTGAGAAGGAGCCGGATGTATCTTTCGAGACTGCGCTTATGCGGCTGAATCAGAAAATGCAGATTTCCCTGGAACATACTCCGGAACTGCTTCCTGTTTTAAAGGAGGCAGGCGTGATTGACTCAGGGGGCGCAGGCTTCTGTTATATTTTCCAGGGGGCAGAAAAAACGCTGAACGGAGAGAAACCCGAACACGAAGATATTATACGACCTCATGGCGGAAAACAGAACATTGATTTTTCCGCGTTTCATGCGGACAGTGTTTTAGAATTCGGCTATTGTACGGAGTTTATTCTTCAGCTCCAGAATTCCAAAGTTGATATTGGATCGTTTGATAAGAAGGTTATCGTTGATTATCTGGAACAGGTCGGGGATTCGATCGTTGCAGTACAGGATGAGGATATAGTCAAGATTCATGTTCATACGTTTAAGCCGGGCGATGTTCTGAATTTCTGTCAGCAGTTTGGAGAATATATTACGCTGAAGATTGAAAATATGTCGGTCCAGCATAACGAGATCATGCTCGAAGAAGAGCGGAAAACAAAAGAGAAGATCAAAAAGAAGATCGCAATCGTTGCAGCGCTTTCGGGCCGCGGATTGAAAGAGTACTTCCATGAGATCGGAGCCGATGTGATTGTCGATGGGGGTCAGACTGACAATCCGTCAACAGAAGACTTCCTTGAAGCATTCAACCGGATCGACGCGGAACATATCATTGTTCTCCCCTGCAATTCGAATATCGTTATGGCTGCGACGCAGGCGGCAGAGATTTATAAAAATTCGGATGTTCGTGTCGTAAAAGCCAAGACGGTCGCGGAAGGTTATGCGGCACTTTCTATGATGAACTTAAGCCTCGGGATCGATGAGGTCATCTCGGATATGGAGTCGGCGATCGCGGAAACAGAAACCGGCCTTTTAACGACTTCGATCCGCGATGTGGAATATGAAGATCTGAGTGTAAAAAAAGGTGATTATATCGGGTTGAATGGAGATGCGGTCCTTTCCGCTTCCGGAAACAAGATCGACGCGGTCAGGGATCTTCTTGCAAAAACAAAGGGGATCCATGAGAAAGCAGTTGCCGTTGTTTTCTACGGGAAAGAGGTAAAGGACAAAGAACTTGAGGAAATCGAGAAGATGCTAAAAGAAGATTTCCCGTGGCTTGAGTATGGATTTATCAAAGGCGGGCAGGAAGTTTACGATTATATTATTGCAATTGAGTAAAAATGAAAAAGATCATTGTTGATATGTTCGGTGGAGACGGCGGACCGGAAATTATTGTCCGCGGAGTATTCCGGGCATTGATGTGTCAAAGTGAATATGATTTTGTTCTTGCGGGAAGTTCCCTGATCGCGCAGATCGTAATTGGTGAAGAAGCGTCGAAAGCGGGGATCCTTGCGGAGGGACTGATGTCCCGTGTCTCTATCATAGAGACCAATAGTTTTGTTACGAATAAAGAGGACCCGAAAAATATGGTACGGGACCGGAACGATACTTCCATGGTCCTGGCCCTGAAAGCGTTAAAAGAGGATCCGGAGATCCGGGCGATGGTAACTGCAGGAAGTACCGGCTGCGCGCTTGTCGGAAGCTGTTTCCATTTAGGTCTGGAAAAAGGACTGCTTCAGCCGGCACTTGCAAGTGCCCTTCCGAGAGAGGGCGGCGGATATACACTCCTCTTGGACTGCGGATCCAATATTGACCCCAAGGCGAAAGATCTGGAAAATTATGCACACCTCGGTTCTGCGATGGTAAGAAAATCCTATGGAGTTGAAACTCCGCGGGTCGGCCTTTTAAATGTCGGCAAAGAAAAAGAGAAGGGAACAGAAGTTTTAAAAGAAGCATTTGGACGGATCGAAAAGTCCGCGGAGGAAAACGGTTTTTCGTTTGAGGGAAATATTGAGGGCGGAGATATTCTGACGGCTGGACTGGACGTTGTTGTCTGTGACGGATTTACCGGAAATGTGATCATAAAAGGCTTTGAAAGTGTCGGGCTGATCAGCGCGGAACTTGCAGCTTCTTCGGAGCGCTTTAAAGTACTTTTGGAACCGGATGATACAGGGAAACCAAACGGCGTCCTGCTCAATAAATCCGGAAAAACGGAAACGGACGGATACCACCGCCAGATCGATGATCCGTATAACCAGGCAGCCGGTCAGCAGTTGGCATCGGAGACAGCAAAGGATGTTCCCGGGTCTGCCAAGATCCGCAGGTTTTTTGATTATAATTCTCAGGCCGGAGCGATCTTTCTCGGGACTAACAAACTGATCATGAAGGCTCATGGTGCGGCAACCGCCGACACGATCCTTTCCTGTATCCTTCAGGCAATCAATCTTGTAGAAGGGCAGAGCTAAGGCAGGCCCATGTTTTTCTGAATCAATAAATGAGTACGACGGTAATAATCCCGGCATATAATCCGGACGAAAAACTTAAGATCCTGACAAAGGAATTAAAGGAGAAATCCTTTGATATACTTGTTGTGGATGACGGAAGCTGCGCGGCCTGCCAGCCGTATTTTGAGAGTCTGGATGCTACGGTGATCTCGAATCCGAAAAATCTCGGAAAAGGCGCGGCGCTGAAAAATGGAATCTCCAGATTAATGGAACTGTTTCCGCATACCGAATCCTTTATCACCGCAGATGCGGATGGCCAGCATAGTGTTCATGATATCTGCCGGATCCGTGAACAGCTGGAAGCCGGAAAGGATTTTGTCTTAAGTGTCCGCCGGCTTTCCCGGAAGAATCCGTGGAAATCCCGTGTCGGAAATGCAATTTCCCGCTACTTGTTTGCTCTGGCAAACAACCATTATCTGCCGGATAACCAGTCCGGGCTCAGGGGCTTTTCAATCGAACATATCGACTGGATGCTTCGGGTGAACGGAGAGAAATATGACTGGGAAATGAATATTCTCCTGATTGCGGAAAAACAGGGGATTCATGTGACCCGTGTTCCGATCGAAACGATCTATTTCGACAACAATGAAAATACGCACTTTCAGCCGATCAAAGATACGCTGCGTATTTACTGGCAGTTTTTCAAGACCCAGATCTTTGCGGTGATCAGTATCGTTTTAAATCTGGCTCTGGTCCTGATCCACACACTCTTTTTCGGATGGGAGTATTTTGTTGTGACAACAACGATCTGCTGGGGCATTTATGCTTTGTTTTGTTTTGTGATCGAACGGTATACGATCTTTCGGAAGATCAAATATACGCCCGGCGTAAGGCGGCTGATTTTTTCCATCTTCCGGTATGCAATCTATGCGCTGATCTGTTTCGTGATCTGGAGGGTCCTTAACTGGCCGTTTATCATTGCATTTGTGATTGCTTTGATTTTGACGTCGATCATGGAGTTTTATATGCTTAAAGTCGCATATGATGCGTAAGAAAAATGCATTGACAATCTTTAGGGCAATGTATATAATGACTCTTGCTGTAGGGCTATCGCCAAATGGTAAGGCAACGGACTCTGACTCCGTCATTTGGAGGTTCGACATCCTCCTAGCCCTGGGAATAAGGGTCTCAGTATTGAAAAATACTGAGACCTTTTTTTGCTGAAAAATCAGCATTATTCAGATTTTGAAGAGGGAGGGCTCTTTCTTTCTACTTTGTGTTGATAAAAATTTTATTCTATAAGAAATCCGGCAATGCTGTAATAAGTAAAATAGTTTAATTAAAGAAAGGTGGCAGGAGAAGGTTCTCTTGTCACCTTTTTCAAATATAGTAAAAAACGATCGAAAATTATTCACTTGATAGTTTAAAATGGTTTTTCCGGGAACTATAATATAAAGTATATAACAAGACAGGGAGAAACAGAACTTATGATAAGAAAGATCATCCATATTGACGAAGAAAAATGCAACGGCTGCGGCGCATGTGCGAATGCCTGTCATGAAGGCGCGATCGACATGGTTGACGGGAAGGCAAAACTGGTCAGGGAAAATTTCTGTGACGGCTTCGGAGATTGCCTGCCGGGGTGTCCGACAGGAGCAATCACGTTCGAGGAGCGTGAAGCGCCTGCTTATGATGAAGCAGCAGTTAAAGCAGCACAGGAAAAGCCGCTATCAAGGTTGGAGCAGTGGCCGTGCCAGATCAAACTGCTTCCGGTACAGGCACCAATTTATAAAGATTCAAAACTCCTGATCGCGGCGGACTGCACTGCATTTGCATATGCTTCGCTCCATGAAGATTTCATGAAAGGCAAGATAACGCTGATTGGTTGTCCGAAGTTAGATGATGTCGACTATACGGATAAGCTGACAGAG
>JAFWFQ010000028.1 GCA_017515535.1 Parasporobacterium sp.
ACCAGGGATCCCTCAGTCGTGATCCGGTTCAATTTTGTTGTTTCGATCATGACCCCGTCATATCCACAGTCACGAACGATCAGGTTAGAGCCGTTCCCCTTGATATAAAATGGAATCTCTTCCTCTTTCAGGATCCGGACCAGAGAGACGAGCGCCTCCTCGCTTTCCGGCTGTATAAAATAGGCGGCCGGTCCGCCGACCTCCATACTGGTATGGAGCTTCATCGGTTCCTGTTCCAGGACTGACTCCGGACCGACGCATTTCATGATTTTTTTTATTGTTTCTTCTTTAAGATTCATGTTCTTCTGAATGTTGTTTATGCTTATGAATTTCCAATGTTACCCTGTCGCAAAGTTCCTGCGCGGCATTATAACCCATCTTCTTCTGGCGGTTGTTAACTGCAGCTGTCTCGATAATGATCGCAAGATTTCGTCCCGGCCGGATCGGAATCGTATGTTTTACGATATCAATATCCAGGATCTTTTCATATTCCTCTTTCAGGCCCAGCCTGTCATAGTTTGATTTTCCGTCCCACTCCACGAGATGAATGATCATGTCGATTGCGGAATACTCCATAACACTTTCGACTCCGTAAAGGGACATAACGTCAACGACGCCCAAGCCTCTCAGCTCGATAAAGTTTTTCGTCAGTGCTGGGGATCTTCCCACCAGCATATCCTCACTGACCTTGGAAATCTCGACCAAATCGTCCGCGACAAACCGGTGGCCACGTTTGATCAGTTCCAGCGCGGTCTCGCTTTTTCCGATCCCGGACGGTCCCGTGATCAGGATTCCTTCACCATAGACATTGGCTAAAACTCCGTTGACCGATGCCGTTTCCGCAAGCTGTTCATTCATCCACTTCACGAATTCTACGATAACCAATGCCGTCGTCTTTTCGGTAGAAAGGATCGGGATCCCTTTCTTGATCGCACTATCCAGAACATATTGCGGGGGCTGGATCCCTCTTGCGATAATTGCTGCCGGAAATGCATAAGAAAATAATCTTTCGATCCGTTCCTGTGCAACTTTCTGCTCAAGCCTTACCAGGTATTCATGTTCTGCCCGCCCTACGACTTGAACTCTCAGATTATCAAAATAGTCATAGAATCCGGTCAGCTGAAATGCCGGCCGGTTGATATTCCGGTGGTAGATCTTTACCTCATGAAGATCGATATTCGGGGTCAGATTCTTGTATTTAAATTTTGCTGCAATTTCATCTAATCTGACATATTTTTGTTCCATAGGATTCACCTCTGACTGTTATGCTTCTGATGAAACTTTGCCTTTTTAAGTTTACTATGATTTTTCAGAAGGGGCAAGCGGTGGCTTTCCCATATCTCCGGAAAGAGCAAGCACGACCGCCTCTGCCGCTTTCATGTTCATTCCGGGAACCTCCGCGATCTGCTCCGCAGTCGCTTCTTTGATCGCTTCAATTGATTTAAAATGGCGGATCAGCGCAAGCCTTCTTTTCGGTCCGATTCCGGGGATCTCATCAAGGACAGACTTGACCTGCCCTTTCGAACGGAGCTGGCGGTGGTATTCGATCGCAAACCGGTGGGTCTCATCCTGAATCCTTGTGATCAGTTTAAACGGCTCTTTTGACCGGTCCATCTCATATTCCTGATTCCGGTAGAACAGCCCTCTGGTCCTGTGGTGATCATCTTTTACCATGCCGCAGACCGGGATCTCTCCGAGTTTTTCGCCAAGTGCTTCGAGGACAGCGTTGACCTGCCCTTTTCCTCCATCGATCAAAAGCATATCCGGGCGTGTCCATTCCTCATGTTCAAAGCGTCTTGCAAGGACTTCTGCCATACTGGAATAATCATCCGGTCCGATCACGGTTTTGATCCGGAATTTCCGGTAATCATTTTTCTTTGCTTTTCCATCCTCAAAAACAACCATGGAGCCAACAGAAAGATACCCGGAAATATTGGAAATATCATAGGATTCGATCCGTTTCGCGTAATTGATCCCAAGCATTTTGCTGATCTCCGTTACCGCGCCTTTCGTCCGCATCTCTTCCCGCTTGACCTTCTCACGGTCCTGTTCAAGGACCAGCTTCGCATTCTTCTCCGCGAGCTCGACCATCTTCTCCTTTTTCCCCTTCTGAGGAGTCAGAAGGGAGACCTTATGGCCGGCTTTCTGCTTCAGCCATTCTTCGATCTCATCTTTTTCCTCGACATCAGTCGGGAGAAGGATCTCGCCGGGAAGGAACGGGGTTCCGGAATAATACTGCTTGATAAAGCTGTTCACGATATCCTTCGGGGTATCTCCCGGAGCCGGGGTCAGATAGAAGTGTTCCCGGTCAAGAAGCTTTCCTCCCCGGATAAAGAAGACCTGCATGATCGCATCAAAACCTTCAACCGCAAGCCCTAAAACATCTCTTTCCTCTCCCGGGGCATACTCTACTTTCTGGTTGGAAGATACCGTAAGCGCGGAGGCCAGGAGCTCTTTCCATTTTCCGGCCTCTTCATATTCCATCGCATCAGAAGCCTTTTTCATTTCTGCTTTGATATAATTAAGCAGTTCCTTCGAATTCCCTTCCAAAAACCGCCTTGTCTTTGCAATCTTTTCCGCATAGTCTTCCTTGCTGACCTCACCCGTACAGGGTGCACAGCACTTTCCGATATGATAGTTCAGGCAGGGACGCTCTTTTCCGATATCTCTCGGAAGATTCCGACTGCAGTCCCTTAAACGGTAGACGTTATTTAACAGATTAATACTGTCCCGGACCGCGAATGCGCTCGGATAGGGACCGTAGTATTTTTCCTTGTCCTTTTTGACCTTTCTGGTCAGGATCAGTCTCGGAAAATCTTCACTTATCGTCAATTTTATATAAGGATATGTTTTATCGTCCTTCAGCATCGTATTGTACCTCGGACGATTTTCCTTGATCAGATTATTTTCCAGGATCAGTGCCTCAACTTCACTGTCTGTTACAATGTACTCAAAATAGGCAATCTGGCTGACCATTTTCTCGATCTTCGGCGAGCGGCTTCGACTGCCTTGAAAGTACTGGCTGACCCGGTTTTTGAGATTCTTTGCCTTACCGATATAGATGATCTCATCCCGGCTGTCATGATGAATATAGACCCCCGGACTGCGGGGCAGTTTTTTAAGTTCTTCCTGGATATCAAACATGTTTTTATTTTATAGACTTTTCATTTAAAATCAAGTCAGGCTGTGTTATAATCAGTATTCGTATATCAATGGTTTTTGGGAAGGGTTCCAGTTATGAGTCAATATCAAAGCACAAAAAAGAGTAATAAGAAAAAGAATCGCTCACCGGTAAGGAAAGCGGTCTTATCTTTGATTCTGACATTAGCGATCGGCATATTTCTGATCTCCGGATTAAAGCTGCTTTCAATTCTTTTGACATATAAAAAGGCGACAGACGCCTATTCTGAGATCACGCGTGAAGTCTCCGTGATAGAACCCGGCAAGGATTATCCAACCGTTGACTTTAATAAGCTTCTTGCAGAAAACGAAGAGGTAAAAGCATATCTTTACTGCAAAGACCTTTTTGAATACCCGGTCGCTCAGGGCCCGGATAATGATAAATATCTCTATACGCTTCTGAACGGAGAATACAACCCGTCAGGAACATTGTTTATTGACTATCGGATTCCGGACGGGATCGAAGCACGGAACTGTATTATCTACGGCCATAATATGAACGATGGTTCGATGTTCGCTCCTCTTTATAAGTTTTCCGATCCGGATTTCTATGAAGCACACCGCATCTTCCATGTTTATACACCGGAGCATCACTATCTGTATAAGGTCGTCTCCGTATATACCGCTTCTGTGGATGGCTTTACCTACCAATATAGTTTTATGGATGATCAGGACTATCTGAATTTCCTTCAGCAGACAATCTCTTCGAGCTGGTTCAGCAGCGATACTGAACTGACAGCCGAAGACAAGATCATCACCCTCTCTACGTGTGTCAGCGCATTCGAGGATAGTGATGAACGAAATGTTGTGATTTTAGTCCGGGATGGTGAGATAACCGACTAATCGGTCTCATCGGTCTTAGAATAGGTTCGGGTCTCTCCTTCAAAAACAGCTGAACCGTCTTCCGCAGTCATGATCTCAAGAGGAACGGTTTCGCCTTCCGGGGCCTCCGGAATTTCTGATAAAGTCAGAGTATTTCCCGTAATGAAATAATAATACTCTTTTTCCGCCCAGAGCCCTTCGTTATAAACGATCAGAAGAGTATCTGTATTTGTGGAATAAGTAAAATCCTGTTTCCAGAACAGATCGGTCCCGGTTCCGTCTTCACGGAAAATATAGCCGGATTCCCAGGGATCCGTTTTCCAGGTCCCGACAAGGGTCTGCGCTCCGGCCGAAGATTCCTGCTCAAAGCTTTCCTTTTTCCCGCAGCCTGCCAACAATGCCAGACAGAATAATATACTAAAAAGAATAACAAGGAACTTTTTCATTCTTGTATTACTCCTCAACTGTTTCCGGCTCTTCCTCCGGTTCCCGCTGATACAGCATCGTAAGTGCATCATCGTCTACTCTTGTCAGAGTCAGGACATCTCCTTCGATCGAATACTCATAATCCCAGTCCTCTCCAAGACTGTCATCATACGCGATATGAAGCTTTTCCGAACCGATCGTATAATGGAACGGCATATCCCAGAAAGTATCAAGTCCTGTCCCGTCCTGATAAAAAACATATCCGGAAGGAATTCCCATTTCCGGAAGTGACGGAGTTCCATCTTCCGTGATCTGATTCCAGGTCCCGCTGATCTCGTTCTTTAACCGGGCAGCTTCGTCATTTCCGCTGCCGCCCGGAGCCGGTCCTCCGCAGCCTGCGATCAGTCCGCCGCAAAGAATCAGGCATATAATAAAAGAAATAATTTTTTTCATCTTTACCCTTCTTATTGTATCTGTCTTACACAGTTATGGTCGGGCTTATCATAGCACGAACCCTGTAAAATCTCAAATTGTCTTTTCTCTACTGCTAAGAACCGGAGGCTTTGGCGGCATTCCGGCAAAAATCAATTTATCATTAAATAGGGTTGTGGTATAATTCCCAGGTAATGTTTTTTAGAAAGAAAAGGATAGATATATGCTGAGATTAAAAGAATACAGAGGACATATCAGAAACTGGAAAGGACTCTGCGAAGAGCTCGGTCTTGACCTGAAACTTCCGAGAAGAGAACGAGAAGAGAAGATTTTGATTGCCGGATACGAAAAATGGGGTGAGTCGATTGCGGACCATCTTTACGGCATGTTTGCCTTTGCGATCTGGGACGAAGAGAAACAGGAGCTCTTTGCGGTAAGAGACCAGTTCGGGACGAAACCGTTTTATTATTATCTTACCGAAGACGGAACGCTTCTTTACGGTACTTTTATCCGCCCGATCATGGAACAGGAAGGGTTCAAAAAAGAGTTGAACGAAGACATGCTCCAGCTTTACCTTACGCTGACTTACGTTGCAGGAGAAGATACTTTCTTTAAGGGTGTTAAAAAACTTCTTCCGGGAAGATATCTGAAATGGAGACCTGCCAAAGACGGGAAGGACGCACGTCTTGAAATAACAAGATACTGGACACCAAAGTTTTACCCGGATGAGACAAAGACGCTGATGGACTGGGCAAACAAGATCAATTCTACTATGGAAACGATCATGCAGGAAGTAAAGGAGCCTTCGGAGACTGCGGAGTCATTCCTCTCCGGCGGTGTAGACTCTTCTTATGTCCTTGCCATGAGTGATGCGCAAAACGCGGATACGGTCGGCTATGACGATGCACGCTTTGACGAAAGCCCGCTTGCGCTTGAGACGGCGAAGATCCTCGGAAGGACGCTTTCCAGATGCCGGATCACGCCGGAAGAATATTTTGAGATCGTTCCGTGGGTCATGAAAAATATGGAGCAGCCTTTAGGGGACGCCTCGGCAATTGCGTTTTCCATCGGGTGCAAAGCAACCGCGGAACATACAAAGCTCTGCTACTCCGGAGAAGGATCGGATGAATTCTTCGGTGGATATAATATGTACCGAAACGCTGAGCGCTATGGAGAAAATCTGAAAAACTTCTATGTCGGCAATACCAATATCATGAAGGAAGATGAAAAGAAATCCCTTCTTAAGAACTATAAAGAAGGCCTTCTTCCGATCGACCTGGTCAGGGATATTTATGATGAGATTGAGGAATATGATCCGCTCACAAAGATGTCCGATATTGATATCCAGATCTGGCTGGAAGGAGATATCTATCTCAACGTAGATAAAATGAGCGAAGCGGCAGGACTTGAGATCCGGATGCCTCTGACTGATCTCAGGATCTTTGATATCGCTTCCCGGATCCCGTCAAAATTCAAAGTCAACGAAGAACAAAATAAGGTCGCGTTCCGGACAGCTGCTGCGCGGATCCTTCCGGAAGAAGTTGCATTCCGTAAAAAACTTGGATTTATCGTTCCGATCCGTCACTGGATGGCTGATGAAAACTATAACGGTCCGGTAAAAGAGATGATCTTTTCCGATACAGCTTCGATCTTTTTCAACATGGAAGAAGTGCAGAAAATCTGGGATGAATATACCGGCGGGAATTCAGATCTTTGGCGGAAGATCTGGACGATCTATACCTTCCTCGTCTGGTATGATCAGTATTTTTAGAGTATTGATACAAACCAACTAAGTCTGACAAGATGGAACGACTTTCAATCACGATTTGAACTATCTTTTTAAAAAAGGTCTTAAATAATAAGGCGGGGCCATTTTCAGGGCCTCTCCTTTTTTCGCTATTCAGTTTCATGTGCGCCGTCTCGATTGTTCTCCATTGCCCTGAATCTTCTTCGCCCGTTTTTTGATGATCTCCCGTGCGATCATACAAAACCTTTCAATTCACAGAAACGCCACCCCTTTTATATACATATCCTTGTCGCAGAGCAAAGATTTTTCGTCAATTTGACGCTTCCTTTATCAATTCACAGAAATGCCACCCTTTTTAAGAAGCGAAAAGGGGTGGCAAGTTTATGTTTAATGAAAAAAGTTGTCTAAAATGCCAAATAAGTGCTATTTTCAAGTAAATTAATTGTCACAAAGGGGTAGCAAAAATGTGAACTGTACATCATGCTGCCCTGCCAGACATGGAACACTCAGCCGGTTTCCCTGTTATACTTTATTCATCCGGCGAGTTATTTTGATAAATACAACTCTCTTAGAAAACTGTCTCGTTAACAATGATAATTTAAAAAAACTCTTCATCCCTCTTTGAGAAGAATTTCCGGCAATATGTATACTTTCCTAAATGTTTACAGAGTCATAATTGTGTATACGCTGAAATTTTGTATACATATTGCTTATAAAAAGTATACATGTAAAATGGTGTTGCTGGAATGATATTGGCAAAACGTATTTATTACCTGGACAGGGTTCGGCTCAATCTCACCCGAGGACAAAATCAGTTTTTCGGATATCGCCCCGAGTTATTAAACAAAAGGAGATAACAATTTGAATCTTTTTGAAGAAATGAAAGCAGAGTATATCCGGCTTTCCGCGCAGACAGCTTCATTAGAACGAGCGATCGATGCTCTTCCGGAAGGATCATTGGAATGGAGAAAGCGGGGAAATACATACCGCTATTACAGGCGAACTCAGGACAAAAAAGAATATATAGCTAAGAGCAACCCGCAACTGATCGAGGCCTTGGCAAAGAAAAAATATCTCCAGAAAATGCTGATTGATGCAAAAGAAGAGAAGACTGCAATCAGCAAATATCTGAATGCTCATAAGGGTAAAGATCGACCGAAAGAACTTATTATACATAATCCAAATATTGAAAATCTTTTGCGTCCGCTCTTTGTTGGTACTGATGAAAAACTGGCTGTATGGGCAGCAGAGGAATACCCCTCCACAGCAGGTTATCCGAATCAGCTTATTCATCCCGGTCCACTTGGAAAGATGTATCGTTCCAAGGCTGAAGCTTCTATCGCTTATGTATTATTTAAATATCATCTCCCTAATCGCTACGAATGTGATAAAAAAATCGGGGAAGTAACGTACCATATTGATTTTACTATTCGAAACCCGGAAAACGGACAAACCATATATTGGGAACATTGCGGCATGATGGATAATGACAGGTATGCAGCAAATATCGGAATAAAACTAAAAGAATTTGAAAAAGCCGGGATTTTTCCGGACAGAAATCTGATTTTAACATTTGAATCTAAACAATTCCCTTTTGAAACCTGGATGGCGGAAGAAATTGTTCATCAGTATTTTTGCCTGAAATAAGCTGACTGAACCCAGTCTTTTCTCTAATTACAGATAAACTCTTTCTTGCATCCATATTATGGAATCCTTTGATTGGTTCACATTTTTGCCACCCTTTGAGTGCAAGTAATTCCGTTGAAAACTGCACTTATTTAGCATTTTAGACAACTTTTTTCATTAAACATAAATATGCCACCCCTTTTCGCTTCTTAAAAGGGGTGGCGTTTCTGTGAATTGGAATCATAGTTGTCTGATCATCGGAAAACCCTTGTTTTTCAGCAAGGATTTGCAAATAAAAGGGGGCGTTTTTGATAATCAGCTTAACATTATTTTGTCATTCCGAGTTCTTTTCCAAGCGCGATAATGTTCGGGGTTGCGCGAACGATCATATCATAGGATACGCAGTAAGCGAAACGGACATATCCCGGACAGTCAAACGCTGCACCGGAAGAACAAAGGACCTGATATTTTTCTTTTGCAAGTGTTACAAATTCTTTATCATCTTCCATCGGTGTCTTAACAAACATATAGAAGGTTCCGTCCGGATGGGCATACTCAAATCCGGCCTGATCCATCGCATCCATTAAAGCCCTGCGGTTCTTCGCATAGGCTTCGATATCTGTCGTAACATCCAGACAGTCGATGATTGCCAGCTGCTGAAGAGACGGGGCATTGACACAACCAAGAACACGGATTCCGATCGAGGAGGCTGCGATGATCCGCTCACTCTCTTCTGCCTCATTCGGAATACAGAGATATCCGACACGCTCGCCCGGAAGACTTAAAGACTTACTAAAGGAATAGCAGACCAGCGTGTTTTTGTAATAATTCGTCAGGAACGGAACTTCAACTCCATCATAAACAATCTCCCTATAAGGTTCATCGGAAATCAGGAAAATCGGGCGTCCGTACTTTTCTTCTGCATCGGACATAACTTTCGCAATCGCTTTGATCGTTTCTTCATCGTAGACGACACCGGCCGGGTTATTCGGGTTATTGATGATTACCGCACGGGTCTTTTCATTGATCGTTGCAGCAAACTGTTCCATATCCGGCATGAATGTCGGAGGATTCGGAGGAACAACTTTCGTAACACCGCCAAAATCAGCAATATAGTTTCTATACTCAAGGAAGAACGGAGCAAAAACGACAACCTCATCACCCGGGTTGATCAAGATCTTCATCGCGATAACGAAGGCGTTTGCCGCACCAACGGTCATGGTAATATTCGGGATATCAAAGTTTGTTCCGAACCGTTTGTTCAGATTATCCGCAATCGCTTTTCTTGACTCTTCATATCCGGCGTTGCTCATATACCCGTGAAGTTTTAATGAATCTGTCGTGTCAATGACTTTCTTTAATGAAACATTAAACTCTTCCGGAGCCGGAACGTTCGGATTTCCAAGGCTGAAATCATAGACGTTCTCCGCGCCGTATTTTTTCCGCATGACCTTTCCTTCTTCAAACATCGCACGGAGTGTTGAACCGGTGGCAAGCAGACGTTCCATTTCCGTTGAAATAACTTTACTCATTCGATTATCCCCTTTTCTTATTCTGACAACAAATATTTGTGTGACATTAATCTCTCAAAGTCGCATAGTGTTCGCCTATTTTACCATTCTGAAGATGCAAACTCAAGCGAAATATCACTGCTTTACCATAGTAAAATTGGCTTGCGGTTTCGTTTTACAAAGGGTAGTATATTCTTTGTAATACTTGAAAACAACCGAAGGAACAACTCGCTAATGAAAGAAGTAATGCTTCTGTTTGATCTTGATGGAACTCTCTGGGATTCCGCGCAGGAAGTGGCAGAATCCTGGAATATTGCCATGCACAGGGCTTATCCTGAGCTGCCGGTCCTGACCGCAGCAGATGTAAATTCCGTCATGGGAAGAACAATGGACGATATCGCGAAAACACTCCTGCCTGACTTAGATCCTGTCGATCGGAAAAACCTGTTTGAGGAATGTGAGGAATACGAGATCGAGTATGTAACGGAGCATGGAGGAACCTTGTTCCCGGATGTAGAAGAAACGCTTGAAATACTAATCGGGGCCGGCTACCGGACAGCAATCGTAAGCAATTGCCAGAGCGGATATATCAAAGCCTTCTTTCGATCCATGAATATGCAGAAATATTTCTGCGATATGGAAGAATGGGGAAATACAAAACTTTCCAAAGCAGAAAACATCCGTCTTGTTATGAAGCGGAACGGATTTGAAAAAGCCGTCTATATCGGAGATACCGAAAGAGATCAGGAAGCAGCGAAAGGTGCCGGCATCCCCTTTATCCACGCAGCTTACGGCTTTGGATCTTCTTTTGAACCAGAAGGTGTGATCAATAACTTTTCAGAGCTCCCGGCTCTTTTATCTGTATTAGGTTTTTAGAAACATTTGAGGTTTAACCATGAAACTGAAGCTAAACATGAAACGGACATTCTTGATAGGATTTGCCTTTTTCGGGATCCTGCTTTTATGGCAGGTCTACGATTCCTGGTGTCCGACCTTCCTGACAGATATTTTTGCCGGAAAGATGTATGGACTGACGTCTGCGGAATTAAAGATCAGTGACCCGGGCAAAATCCTGAATGTGCAATGGCTGGTCGGTATCATCATGGCCTGTGATAATCTCGCGGCTCTGATCCTTCTTCCGATCTTCGGAAACATTTCAGATAAAACGAAATCACCAATCGGAAAACGGATGCCGTTTATCCTGATTGGAACCTTTGTCTCCGCAATTGCTTTTCCATTTATCCCGCTTCTGTTCCATAACAACAATATAGCCGGAATGGTTGTCATGATGCTGATCGTCCTGATCTTTATGATGATGTACCGGAATCCGGCGGTTGCCCTTATGCCGGACATTACCCCGAAGCCGCTTCGTGCTAAGGCAAACGGGATCATTAACATCATGGGGTATCTCGGCGGAGGTGCCGCAACTGCTTTGGGAATCTTCCTCAAATTAAGTGATTATATTAACGTTACAGACCGCGCAGACAAACTTTGGATCATCGAGGCTCCTTTCATTATTGCTTCGATCCTCATGGTGATCAGTACACTTGTTCTTTTCTTTACGATCAAGGAAAACAAAATTGAGAAAGAGATTCGGGACGAACTGGAAGAAGGAGAGCGTCAGGCAGCGATTGCAACTCCGGTAACAGACGATGGCCCAATGTCGAAAGCAAACCGCCAGATGCTCCTTGCGATCCTCGGAGCGGAGTTTCTCTGGTTTATGGCAGACAACGCCGTCAGGACCTATCAGGGCAACTATATTATTTATTATATCAATTCCTCCTCAAGCAACACGATGCTTATGACGATCGCAAGTGGTCTTGCGTCGGCCGTCGGCTTTGCGTTTGCCGGTATCATAGCGGACAAGATTGGCCGCAAGTGGACCGTATCAGCCGGTCTGATCATTTCATTTGCCGCTCTCTTCGCGATGATTTTCGTAACCCCGACGGGAATTGTTACCGGTGCGAACGGAGAATTTTCCTTCCCGTTTTTCCTTTATATTACCAGCGCGATTGAAGGATTCGGAATGGCGCTTGTCCATAACTGTTCGTTCCCGATGGTGGTCGAGCTCTGCTCCTCCAATAAGATCGGAAAATTTACCGGCTACTATTATGCATCGAGCATGGCAGCCCAGACAGTTACCCCGATCCTCCTTGGCTTTATCTTTATGCGGTCCGGCGCCTGGGGCGTCCTTCCGATTTACGCAACGATCTTGACTGCTCTCAGCGCCCTCGTTTTCCTGTTCTTTGTCAAGAATATTAAGGCAAATAAATTCGGGAACGCAAAGGGCCTTGAAGCTTTTGGAGCAGATGACTAGATAAGGAGATTACAACGATTGAGAAAAAGGCTATTCGATAAAAGCTTCTTCTGGCATGTCAACTTTGCACACCGGGGGCTCCACGACCTGAGTAAAGGGATCCCCGAAAATTCACTGGCGGCCTTTCGTGCCGCGGCTGAGGCCGGCTATGGCGCGGAACTGGATGTTCAGCTTTCAAAAGACGACAAGGTCGTCGTCTTTCATGATGACGACTTGAAACGAGTCTGCGGCATCAATGGAACAATTGCCGATTATACTTATGAAGAGCTTAGTAAGATGTCACTTTGCGGGACAAAGGAAACGATTCCTCTTTTTTCTGATGTCCTGGATATTTTCAAAGAAAAGGGTGGTCCACTTCTAGTGGAACTCAAAACCGGAAAGCGGAATGTCGAGCTTTGTGAAAAAACCTATGCTCTGCTGAAAACCTATCCCGGCGTTTATTGTATTGAATCATTTAACCCGTTTATTGTTAACTGGTTCCGGAAGAACGCTCCGGAGATCTTCCGCGGCCAGCTTGCAGAGGGTCCCGGCGGATATCGCGGCGTCGTTCCCCGGTTCGTTGCTCATATGCTTTCCTATTGCAGGTTGTCATTCCTTAACAAACCGGATTTTATCGCTTATGAACTGGGAAAACGGCCGAAGAGAATCCTTCGGATGAAAGAAAAAGGGCGGATGCTTTTTGCCTGGACTTCCCGTTCTCCGGAAACGGATCAAAACGAAAACGATGCCATTATTTTTGAACATTATCTTCCGCCTTTAAAATACTGAACCACAGAAAGAAAAAGGCGCTGCAGACGATCATGTCAGCGGCGCCGTTATTTTTCAGCAATATAGATTTTGTTTTAGTTATCCGGATCTTTCGGCTCGTTGTTTTCCTCAGCCCACTCTTCGGCTTTTTCGGCACTTTCCATTCCGGTATTAATGATTGATTGCCCGAGGCTTTTCATTGCGTGTCCAATCGTTTTTCCGGTCTCCCTCCAGGTTCCGTCATTAAAGACATTGGAGGATTCCGTTTCTTCTCCTTCTGCCCATTCTTCGGCTTTATCAATTCCGGCTTTTGCAGATCGGATCACAGATTTTGCAAGATCCTGGAACGCATCGCCAAGCTCTTTTCCTGTATTTTTCCATTCCTCTTTTCCCATGACTTATCTCCTTTTTCTTCTATCTGTACCTATGGATCCTGAGACCCGGGAATCTCCCCCTTTATTATTATATCCAAAAACGATCTCCATGTACATCTCATTATCAGAATATATTCAACAGCATTCCGAAAGACCTGTCTTGATTTACCGGCGGGTTTCACGCTAGCGTGCGGTCGCTTCCGCCCGGATCATGATTTCCAAAAGAAGTCCTGCTTCATTGTTTCCGATATGCTTCCGCTCAAATGAAAGCTTGATCTCCGGATCTGACCCGATTCCCTGGAATGCCGCTCTCTTGCGAATCTTCTCACGAATATATTTCTCTGATTCCTGGGTCGCGTCATTTTCGTGTACATAGGTAACCCTTTCGCCGTCCGTAGTAAAAGAATATCCCGTCCGCGCGCCGCCACTGTATTTTACCGTGATCGGAAGGTCGATCCTCGCTACTCTCCTTCCGGCAATTGCGCCTAACGCGTTTGCAACATGAGCATGTTCCGGAACGATCGCCCGTGTTCCTAAAAGCGTTGCAACCCGTTCTAAAAAAACATGGATCGGTGCACCGATTCCAATCAGCGGCATCGGAGCCTTGAGCGATAGCTGAACGACCTGATTCGGTCCTTCCCCATCAACTCTGGTACATGCCTGCCGGTAGAAATCATCCAGAAGGTGGGAGATCGCTTCCTCCGTGAAGAACCCCTCGTCTTTCGGATACTGCTGCCTTAAAAGAAATGCCCCAATACTCTTATACATCCGCTTGATCACAAGTTCATAAATCTGATCCGGAATATCTTCTGCCCGGGAAGATGTATTCAGGGAAAAATAACGGACCAGTTCCTCTGCCGCCCTCCCGTCGTACAGATTAAAATCTCCTTTCAGGATCATGATATCCGTTGGTGTCAGTCCGCTCCTGATAATAACGCCTTCCCTTTCGAGACGCTCCGTCTGGAGACGATAAAGATCGCCACCCGTTATTTTAAAAAACTTTTTTGTGATCAGCGGCCCGTCCCTCAGGGCTTCACACATTTTATATTCTACTTCTGTATATCCCGTCTTTTCCGAAATATCTTTCTGGAGCACAAAAAACTCGTGGATCCATCTGGTATGTCTTTGCTTATTAAAATTCAGTTCTTTGATTTCCGGAATCACAGTATCGTATTTTGAAGCAAGAAGCGAAATCGGGACGATCCGCTCCGAGTCCAGAAACAGCTGCCCGTCCCGAAAGCGAACGGCGGTATCCCCGCCCAGAGAAACGGCCTGGGCGTCAAGGCCCTGAATCGCTGTCCGATATTGTCCGATCAGGATTCCTTTCTTTGCGATAACCGGTATTCCGTCCGTAACCAGAGCAAGGTCTGTTGTTGTTCCTCCCATATCAACAACCAGCGCCTCCGGTTCTCCGGCAAGTTCTCCTCCCCCGATCACGCTTGCAGCCGGACCGCAGAGCAAGGTTTCAACCGGCTGCGTCCGCGCCATCTCTTCAGACATCAAGGTTCCGTCACTGCGCACGATCGACAGCGGAACATCAAGTCCTCTTTTTTTCATGACGTTATGAACCGCTTTCATGAAATCCGCGATCAGAGGGATCAGCCTCGCATTCAGCAGAGTGCTGGCACAGACTTTTAAGATATCAGTCTCTCTTGAGATCTCATAAGCATTGGTCAACGGAATCGGCAGTTCCTCCGAAAGGATCCGTACAGCGGCATTCTCAAAACGTCCTCCATTCGCATCCGGAAAAGTCTGGACGATTCCGACACAGTCACAGTTCGAAAACAGGGCCGGTGCGTTTTTCCGAAGTGCTTCCCAGTCCGGATCATACGGCTCAGAAAAGAGATTCTCAGCTTTTGCATCGAGAACGACAAGCTCGGAAAGATCATCAATCCCATACCCTTTCAGGATCTCTTCCAAGCCGTTCATCATCTCCTCGGTTGGCCCGATCACCAGAAGCTTCGCCCGGCTGCCCTTGTTCTCAACACAGGCATTTGTTGCCAGCGTCGTAGACAGGGAAAAACTCTCTGCCTTTTTGAGAAGCTCCTGCGGAAGCTGGTCAAGCGCCTTTGCGATTCCAATCTCCAGATTCGACTTGGTCGTATTGGTTTTTCCGGTTGCAAGGATCTCCTTTGTCTCAAAGTCATAGATTACCGCATCCGTGCAGGTTCCGCCTGTATCAATTCCGATTCCGATCATATTCCTTCTCCTGATCCGTCTGTAGAAACTCTTTTGCCTCTTTCGGTGTTTTTCTGATAAATTTGTTTTATTATACGGGATTCCTGCTTGTCAATCTTTAAATATTATTCGCCTTTTTAACAAAATAATAAAAGAGCGGCTTTTTTGGCCGCCCTTTCGTCTGACTTGGACTTAATACTCTTCCTGCTCGTAAATGTCATCTAAAAGATAGAAATACCCAAGTTCCCCTGCGTTATCACTGAA
>JAFWFQ010000029.1 GCA_017515535.1 Parasporobacterium sp.
CAGATTTTGGGCAAGCCGTAAGCCGGTCTCTCTGGCTTCTTCTGTTATCATATCATCATAGCCGGTAAGCGCGGCAAAAGGTGCAAACTGCGCGGCACGGTCGTATAGGCTCATGTGCGGATGCACTGAGGATTGGTGTTGGGGCAGATCAATGATATCGCCATAAAGGATACGCACGTCGTTCATAGTTCCTCTCCCTGCTGTATATTCTTTTCAGACTTGTTGTTTTCTCCACGCTCAGATTTTTCTTCTCCGGCTCTGTGTCCGCCAATCTGGTTGTTCCGGAGCATGGTCGTTCCGCCTTCCTTTAGATTCATGCCTTTTAAAACAGCATTTTTTCCGAATCTCTGTTGAAGGGCCAGGGTTGCTTTCTGGAGTTTTCGCTCTTTTTCTTCCGCGGCGTTTTCTTCGGAACGTTTCTTTTCCCTTGCTTCATAATCCACAAAGAAACTGAGCTGTTCCGGTTCTTCCTTGGGAATGCTGTTTTCCGGAATCAGGTTTACAGCGGCGATCGTGACTCTTCTTACCAGCAGATCCGGATCCACGATACGGTCATAAAGTTCTGTCATCGCTTCACGGATCCTGCGGGAGGAGCTTGACCAATGGTCTAAGTTTGCTGTCCCGTGGGCATATTTCGGAGCTGGACGCCCGTAATAGTCAATGGACACGGTCCCTTTATAACGCTTGCCGGTCGTACTGACCCGGAACGTGGAATCCTTTACGGTTCTTCCTTCACGTTCGTATTGGAGGGAAGTCCGGTCATAGTTGATCGTCAGCTCCATCTTTTTTGTAACAACACCTTTCCGTACCATGTCGAGGACAAGAAGCTCTGTCATCTCTTTTACGATCAGACGGGCTTTCTCGAAAGGGTAGGGCTCCATCAGGACCTGACCGGAGGACAGGGAATTTGTCTGCGGCCGGTAGGCTTTGATCGTTTTGATCTCTGTCGGTTCCCATCCCCAGGCGTGATCGATCAGGAGCTCCGCATTGATCCCGAGCGAATTATAAAGTGCGTCTTCGTTGGTAAGACTCAGCCTTGCGATATCTCCCATTGTAAAACAGCCAAGGGAGGCCATCCGCCTTGCAATTCCGGACCCGACACGCCAGAAATCCGTAAGGGGAGTATGGCACCAGAGCTTTTCCCGGTAGCTTTGTTCCGTCAGTTCCGCGATCCGGACCCCGTCCTTATCTGCCGGAACATGTTTTGCAACGATATCCATGGCTATTTTTGCAAGATAGAGATTGGAGCCGATCCCGGCGGTGGCAGTGATCCCGGTCGTGTATAATACTTCGCGGATCATCGTGATCGCCAGTTCATGAGCGCTCATCCGATAGGTATTCAGATAGGCGGTCACATCGATAAAGCATTCATCGATCGAATAGACATGGATATCCGCCGCGGAGACAAATTTTAAGTAGATAGAGAAGATCTTTGTACTGATCTGTTCATAGAGACGCATGCGGGGCGGAGCGATAATGTAAGAAAGCTCAAGAGACGGATCCGCAGCAAGTGCTTCCGCGTCAAAAGAGGAAGAGGCAAAGTAGTGTCTGCCTTTTTCATCACGGGGCAGAACGCCGAGTTCCTTTGCCTTCTGAAATCGATCCCGGTTTATTTCTTTGACTTTTTGGATCACTTCAAAAAGGCGGGCCCTTCCGGAGATCCCATACGCTTTCAGCGATGGAGAGACAGCGAGGCAGATCGTTTTTTCCGTGCGCGAATCATCCGCTACAACAAGGTTCGTTGTCAGCGGATCGTATTTTCTGTCACTTGCTTCCACAGACGCATAATAGGACTTTAAATCGATCGCGATAATTGTACGTTCCAATACTTTCTCCAAACTTCTTTTCTGAAAGTCTCTGCACTCCAATTATACCTCATACTCCTCAAAAAACCATCGTCCAAAGGTGCTGGAAAAACGTTTATCAGAGCGCTCAAAGAAGAGAAGGCGTTTCTCGCCATCGATCACGATCGTATAGCAGTCTCCGGGAAGCCCGCGCTCAATACAGGATGCGGGACGGAAATCCTGGACCTTCTCGATCTCGGAGACCCTGCCGTTATTCCATATAATTTTTTTCGGCTGCATAAAGCCGGTATTATCAAATACAGAAATCACTTTGACATAGCTGCGCTGCCGCTGACCATCCATTGCTGAAGTCCTTCCTTGATTTCAAAAACGAACATACGTTCGCTTTTCTGAAGTATAACACATTCTTTAGGAAGATAGCAAGAGGGATTGCTGAAAAAGCAATCCCTCGTTTATATTTTGATATGATTTTATTCTAACCGCGGAAAAATTACTTGCTGTTCGCGGCTCTTACGCAGCACATGACGATATTTCCGACGAGCTCGGAGATCGGTGCGGACCGGGAACAGTCAGAAGCGATTTTCTTAAAGCCCTGAATAAACGGTCCGGGTGCATCCGCATGTGCAAAGAACTGAAGGATCTTTACCGCGATATTTCCGACGTTGATATCCGGCCAGATCACGATATTCGCCTTGCCTGCGACTTTGGATTCCCTTTTGACTTTCTTTGCGGCAACTGCCGGGCTGATTGCAGCATCCATCTGGAATTCTCCGTCAATTGCCAGATCCGGGCGAAGTTCATTCGCGATCCGGACAGATTCTCTTACATCATCGACCATTGCATGCTCCATGCTGCCGTCGGTAGAGAAGGAGACCATTGCGCATCTCGGCTCCCAGCCAAAGAGTTCTTTTACTGTTTCGCAGTAAGAGATCGCGATCGAAGCACGCTCTGCCGGGGTCGGATCAACACAAACGGCACTGTCGCCGATCAGCAGATACTGTCCTTCAGAACCTTCATATCCCGGGATGATCGCAAGGCCAGTGGAAGAAGGAGTCTCGATTCCTTCTTTTAATCCGATGATCGTTGTTGCAGCAAGGATAACGTCACCGGTCGTATGGGTCAGACCGGCAAAAGTAACATCCGCAAGTCCGATGCACTGCATCACCATAGCGGTATACATCGGGTCTTTGCTTTTTCTGGTTAAAGCTTTTACGGAGAAAAGGTCGGAATACTCCGCGATATAGCGCTCGAAGAATTCTGCTTTTTTCTCTGTATCATTGTTATCAAACAGGTCCATTCCGGAAATATCAACACCGGCTTCATCCGCTGCTTTTTTAATTGCCTCCGGGTCTCCGACTAAAAGTGCTTTGCAATATCCGCCGTTTACCGCTTCGTTTACCGCCTGAAGCATCTTCGGGTCGTCTGCTTCCGGAAACGCGACGATCTGGGGGTTTTCTTTTGCCTGAGCATAGATTTTTTTCCATTAAATCCATAGAAGAGTTCTCCTTTTCATATAAAACCCGGCAGAGTTTGAATTCCGCCGGGTTTTGCAGTAGTCATTCTTTACAGTTCATCAATATATTCCGCTGCGTTTTCGCCGGCCATTCTTCCGGAGTTCAGGCAGAAGGCCATCGTATTTCCGGCAAAGGTAAACGGATAGCAGTCGCCGTAGATCGCGCATGCATCGGTTCCTACGCAATAGAGTCCAGGAATAACTTTGAACTCATCGGTCTCAACCTCAAGCTTGTGGTTGACTTTAACGCCGCCTAAGGTTCCGTATGCGCCTGCATAGAACTCAAGTGCATAGAACGGTCCCTTTGCTACTTTGTACAGATAACGGCGGTCTTTCTCGAAAAGATCATCCCATCCTTCATCGCACATATCATTGTATTCTTCAACAGATTCCAGGAAGGTATCTACAGGAACGCCCATGCTTTCAGCAAGCTCTTCAAGCGTATCAGCTTTGTGGAAATATTTGTAGCCTGAGCTTAAAGCCTGCTCAACATCTGCTTCCCAGTTGTCAAAGATCGCGTGTCCGTGGACGTGGTCTAAAAGATCCGGACCTTTTTTTCTGTAAGTATTGACGATCTTCTGATCCATGATAGAGAATGCTACGTTCTCCGGCTGGTTAACGATTGCATTTCCTGTGAAGGTGGAGTTTGGAGCCATATCTTCATTCATGAAACGCTCACCTCTTTTGTTGACCCAGAATACCGGCTGACGGAATGCACCGTCGAAATTCCAAACGGTCATGTTATCCGGGCACTGATACATCAGCTCCATCATCATCTTGGAGTGGCCTGCGCCTGCTTCCCATGCCATGCGGATTCCATCACCCTTCATACCCGGGATACGGAATGAGAAGAGGTCTTTTCCCCATTCATAGCCGAAGCGTTCTTTGATCAGTTCCGGATTGTCGCCGAAACCGCCGGTTGCGATAATAACCGCGTTGGCACGAACTTCAAATTCACCGTCTTTGTCTTTTGCTTTGACGCCGACTGCTTTTCCGTCTTCCATGATAATGGAATCGCCGACTGTCTCGAACAGGATCTCAACGCCAAGCTCTTTTGCGCGCTCGGTCATTCTCTTGGTCATTGCGCCTGCACAGCGGGGACCCGGAGCTCCGCCGCCTTCCGGTTTGACACAGTGTGCCGTCGGATAAGCTGTTGCATACGCTCTTTCATTCTCGCCAACTGCATAAGCTGTGATCAGTCCGCAGAATTCAACTCCCATGTCCTCGAGCCATTCGATCGTGGAAGCGGTCTTCTCATAGTATTTTTTGATCAGGCGCGCATCTCCCTGCCAGTGAATGAAGTTCATGTGTTTTCTCCATGCTTCAGCCGGAGTCATGTTGAAGTTTGCATCTCTCTGATAGTGGGTGCCGATTGCCAGCGGAGACATACCCATGTTAGCAGCACCGCCGGTAACATTGCTTTTCTCAAGCGTGATAACACTCTTGCCTTCTTCTGCTGCCGCGATAGAAGCTGCCAGTCCGGAAAGACCTGCTGCGACAACAACAACATCACAAGTTCTGTTTTCCATAATTACTTCTCCTTGTATTTTTTAATTTATTATTAACTGGTTTTTCTCATACGGTTCTCAGATAGCCGGGAACTGTTTTTCTTTGTATTTTTTGTATTTTTCTTTTACAAGATCCTGCTGCTGGAAGAATTCGATCCTTGTCTGTACGATCTCTTCGAGGTGGAGTGCACGTGCTTTGTCGATATTTCTGTCGCGGTCTCTTCCGTGAACCGGATCCAGGACGAATTTGTATTTTCCGTCGTCGCCTTTTACAAGGTCGCCGCCACAGCCGCAGACTGCACACTCAAACGGGAATTCTACGCCGTCCCAATGAGGATCTCCCGGATAGATAAGGGAGGAGTGGCATACCGGGCACATTCCTTCGTCCGGATCGCCCAGCCAGTGACGCTCTTCCACAGGAGTGTTGACTGCTTCCGCTACATGCAGGCCGATCTCTCTTGCTTTTGCAATCTGCTCATCTCTTAACAGAACGTTTCCGGGACGTCCGTTTCGGATCGCCATCATCTGGTCAACGACCTGAATGGACTGGGTAAACATACTAGCGCCTAATACCTCAAGAGCCATTGACTGCCAGTCATGGCAGGAACCGCCGACTGCGATCAGACCGCCGACAAGGTTCGGGTTTTTCTTCAGGTCACCGATCTCAAGACGGAAGGAAACTTCGTAAGCCAGAGCACGGTGCGCATACTTCAGATACAGTGCGCTCGGTGCAAGGTCATAAGTCGGGCATCCGATGATCAGACCGTCGCTTGTCTGAACCGCGTTTACGATCTTGTCCATATCATCTTTGTCTTTCAGTACACAACCCTTGTATTCTTTCTGCTGGCCCTGTGCGATCGCGCCCATCTGCATGGTGCAGCCTTCGCAGCCGGTGCAAGGAATAATGTTGTAATCAAACAGGTTGATCAGGCGGCATTCCATCCCCTGTTCCTCGCATGCCATAAGAGCTTCCTTGACGAGGATCTCGCTGTTTCCGTTATGTCTGCCAGCAACAATACCAATAATTTTCTTTGCCATAAATATCTTCTCCTTTTTGTAATGAAATTGTTATTTTGCTACTTTAAATATTATAACTTGAAAAGAAAGAACAAAATGTTGTAGAATTATGAAATAAAAGAAAAGAAAACGAACAAATTGTTCGCACTCAGATGAGGTGCAAGAGGTAAAATATGAAATTCAGCCTTTGGATGATCCGGGAAACACTGAAAGAATTTCAGACTGAGGTCCATATAGAAGAGGAAGAGCAGAGAACGATTGAAAATATCCGTCTCTTTTATCCCGGAAGCAAGATCAGGGACCATATTCTTTATATTGAATCGAGCGATGCTTTTTTTAAGGACGGCGACAATGCAGTTGCCTGTGTTCACGGGCGAAATATCTTATGGGTCAAGACCTCATCAGTCAATGCGATCTTTAACCTGATCCTGCAGTCCTTTGAGGAGTGGCAGAGGTGGGAGCAGCAGATCGGCCGGATGATCACTTCGAACTGTCTTCTGAAGGATGTTTTGAACCAGTTCAGCGGTGTTCTTCCGCTTCCGTTAATGGTTCTTGACAATGGCCAGATGGTCCTTGCCACATCAGACAATTACGGACGAGGAATGGTGGATACGGAATGGGATATCGGTCTTCAGACCGGACGGTTCCAGCCGGAAACACTGACGGCGTATAACAGGCTCTATCAGTCGAAAGTCGAGGAAAAGGGTTATTATGAGGTCCCGGCCGATCCGTTTCCTTATCAAAGTTACAACCGGAATATTTTTATCGGAAATGAATTTGTCGGGTTTATTACGATGATTCTTGTAAGACGGATTCGGGAAGTCTACAAAGACTGGTTCGATATCGCGTGCGGCGTGATCCTGGACTGGGTCACATTATATATGCAGCAGAACGAGATCCTGCTTCGCCAGGAGATCCTCTCTGAGCTGCTTGGCGGAAAGCAGGAGCACTTTGACCGGTTTACGAATTCGATGCAGACGGTCGGGTGGAAGGAGAGAGACCGGAAAAACCTTCTTTTGCTCCGCTGTATTTCCGATACACTGAATATGAACCAGCATATTGCAAAAGTCCTGAACCAGGAATCAAACGCGCTCTATGCCATTGAATATCAAAATGATATCGCGGTCCTTATGAATGATGAGCTGATGCCGGCAAAGAAGTTTTCCGAGGAGATCGCTCCGCTTCTTCAAAAGAGCGGCTATTACGGGGGCGTCAGTGATTATTTTACAGACACAGAGAATCTTTACCAATACTATCTGCAGGCGCGGATCGCACTGACACACGGAGAAACACAGGCGGGCCTTTTCCACCATATCAAAGACCATATGGTCCCGTATATCTTCCAGCTGATGTCCAACCAGAACGAACTTGATATGCGTCACCCGGCGCTGGAGGCGATGAAAGAATATGACCGCGTTCATAAGACAGATTATTATGAGGTCCTGAAGGAATACCTGAAAAGCGGATGCTCCCAGACCCTTGCGGCAGAAAAACTCTTTCTTCACCGGAACTCCCTGATCCGGAAGCTGGAGAAGATCCGCGAGCTGTTCAATCTGGATCTGGACGTTTATGAGATACGGCTTCATCTTATGATGTCCTATGAGATGGATTTCACGGAACAGAGGGTATGAACATAAACAAGACAGAAATAAAAAGAATGGAAACAGGAAAATGAAACGGATCAAACTTACGGTTTCTTATGACGGAACAAATTATGTCGGATGGCAGGTACAGAAAAACGGGCTTGCGATCGAAGAGGTGATCAATCAGCATCTGTCAAAGCTGCTGGAAGAAGAGATTACGATCATCGGAGCGAGCAGGACCGATTCCGGCGTTCATGCGCTTGGGAATGTTGCGATTTTTGATACGGAAACAAGGATCCCTTCGGAAAAGATCGCGCTTGCAATGAACCAGTCGCTGCCGGATGATATTAAAATCGTCCGGAGCGAGGAAGTATCTGCGGATTTCCATCCGCGCTACCATGCCGTAACGAAAACCTATCAGTATAATATCTTAAACAGCCGGGTCAATCTTCCGCTGAACCGGCTTTATTCAGACTATGTATATTATGAACTGGATACGGAAAAGATGAGGAAGGCAGCGCAGTATCTTCTCGGAGAACATGATTTTGTTGCCTTTTCTTCTGCCGGCGGACAGCAAAATAGCTCGGTCCGCAGGATCGATTCGATCGATATCGAAGAGGAACCTGTCAGAGCGGATACGGAATCATCCTCTCCGTCTGATCATATGTTCCCGCCGAAGCTGATCCATATCACGATCACGGGAAACGGATTCCTCTATAACATGGTCCGGATCATTGCCGGAACGTTGGAAAAAGTCGGGATGGGGATCTATCCTCCGGAGTATGTAAAGGAGATCCTGGAAAGCCGCGACCGGAGCCTTTCCGCCCCGAAAGCGTCTGCCCGCGGATTAACGCTAATTAAGATTGATTATTTTGAACCGGTATGTTAAAATTTACCATTGCGTAAGTAGGTGTGCCTTCGAAACTTCTTTGTCATACCATGCGTTACGCCAAAAAGCTTCGAAAGCACATGAAGAATCCAAGGAGGAACATTTTTAGATGGAAGTTAAAGTTGAAAAGTTAGAAAAGAGCATGGCTAAAATTACTGTTACATTAGAAGCCGAAAAAGTAGAGGAAGCAATCACAAGAGCATATCATAAAGTTAAAAACCAGATCTCTATGCCTGGTTTCAGAAAAGGAAAAGTTCCTCAGAAAATGATTGAAAAAACTTATGGTGTTGAAGTGTTCTATGAGGATGCTGCAAACTACCTGATCGCGGACAGCTATCCGGATGTTTATGATGAGGCAATGAAAGAGATCGAGATCGTATCCCAGCCTTCCATCGATGACATCGATATTGAAAGAGGAAAAGCATTTACCTATGTAGCTTCTGTGACAACAAAGCCGGAAGTAACGCTTGGTGAGTATAAAGGAATTGAGTATACCGCAACAGACCTTACTGTAACGGATGAAGAAGTTGACCAGGATATCGAAAGAACCAGGGAACTGAACAGCCGCCGTGTTCCGGTCGAGGGACGCCCGGCACAGATGGGTGATATCGCGGATATCGACTTTGACGGTTATGTTGATGACAAACAGTTCGATGGCGGAAAGGCAGAAGGATATACGATCACCCTCGGATCCCATTCCTTTATTGATACGTTTGAAGACCAGATCGTCGGACACAACATCGGCGATGAGTTTGACGTAAACGTTACTTTCCCGGAAGACTATCATGCAGAAGAACTGAAAGGAAAACCGGCTGTCTTTAAGTGCAAACTGAATGATCTGAAAGTGAAAGAACTTCCGGAACTGGATGATGAGTTTGCAGCGGAGGTATCCGAATTTGATACGCTGGAAGAGTATAAAGCAGATATCAGAAAAGGCATCGAAGTAAGAAAGAAAGATGCTGCAAAAGCAGATGCGGAGCGTGAGATCGTTAAAAAGATTGCGGAAGCGGCACAGATGGATATTGCGGAGCCGATGATCGATGCGCAGGCTCGTCAGAGTGCAGATGATTTTGCAATGAGAATGGAAAGCCAGGGAATCCCGATGGATCAGTACCTGCAGTTAGTCGGACAGACCAGAGAGAAATTTATGGAAGATATCCGTCCACATGCTCTTCAGACGATTAGAGAAAGACTTGTTCTGGAAGCGATTGCAAAAGCGGAAGAGATCGAAGTAACAGAAGAAGATGTGGAAGCTGAGGTCAAGAAGATGGCTGAGTCTTACGGAATGGACGTTGAGAAGATGAAAGAGTTCCTTTCCGAGAAAGAAAAAGAAGGCATGAAGGTTGACATTGCTGTTTCCAGAGCTGCTGACTTTGTTTATGAACACGGCGTAGCAGTCGAGAAACCGGAAGAAGAGGCTTCGGCAGAAGAGGCTCCGGCAGAGGAAAAAGCGGAGTAAAGATCCGGTCAGATGTAATATTATGAAAACACGAAAGGCCGGTTACTACCGGCCTTTACAAAAAGGAGGACAAAAATGAGTTTAGTTCCTACAGTAATTGAAGATACCAGCAGAGGCGAAAGAGCCTATGATATTTATTCCAGACTTTTAAAAGAACGTATCGTTTTCTTAAGTGAGGAAGTGAATGATGTAACAGCAAGTCTGGTCGTTGCACAGCTTCTGTTTTTAGAGAGCGAAGATCCGAACAAGGATATCCACTTCTATATCAACAGCCCGGGAGGTTCTGTTACCGCGGGTATGGCGATCTATGATACGATGCAGTATGTCAAGTGTGATGTCGCGACGACCTGTATCGGCATGGCAGCAAGCATGGGCGCGTTCCTGTTAGCAGGCGGAACCAAAGGAAAACGCTTTGCACTTCCGAACGCTGAGATCATGATCCACCAGCCATCCGGCGGAGCACAGGGTCAGGCTTCTGATATTAAAATCAACGCAGACCATATCCTGAAGATCCGCGATAACTTAAACCGTCTGCTTTCCGAAAATACCGGAAAGCCATTGGAGACGATCGAGGCAGATACAGAGAGAGATAACTGGCTTAGCGCAAATGAAGCAAAAGAGTATGGACTGATTGACGCTGTTATTGAGAACCACGAGGCGTAATTCATGGCAACAAGAAGAAACAATAATAACAACAATGATATGCCGCGCTGTTCTTTTTGCGGAAGAACGCCGGACGAGATCGGGGAACAGATCATAGCAGGCCCGGACGGAGCTTATATTTGTCCGGACTGCGTTCTGACCTGTGCGGATATCTATGAGATGAATCTCGTTTCTCTTCCGGAAGCCGGAAAGAAGAAAAAGAAGGGCGGACCTTCGCTGGATATCCGGCTCCATAAGCCGAAAGAGATCAAGGCATTTCTTGATGAGTATGTGATCGGACAGGAGGAGGCAAAAAAAGTTCTTTCCGTCCAGGTGTACAACCATTACAAAAGAGTCCTTTCCCGCGAACAGCTTGATGTGGAACTCCAGAAGAGTAATATCTTAATGCTGGGGCCGACCGGATCGGGAAAAACATTCCTGGCCCAGACACTGGCAAAGATCTTAAACGTTCCGTTTGCGATCGCTGACGCGACAACGCTGACTGAGGCGGGCTATGTCGGAGAAGATGTTGAGAATATCCTTCTTAAACTGATCCAGGCAGCAGACTATGATATTGACAAAGCGGAATATGGGATCGTTTATATTGATGAGATCGATAAGATCACAAAGAAAAGCGAAAATGTTTCCATAACTCGAGATGTATCCGGAGAAGGCGTCCAGCAGGCGCTGCTTAAGATCCTGGAAGGGACAGAGGCTTCCGTTCCCCCGCAGGGCGGAAGGAAGCACCCGAATCAGGATATGCTCCATATCAATACAACGAATATCCTGTTTATCTGCGGCGGAGCCTTTGCGGGTCTTGAGAAGATCGTTGAGACCCGGATCGATAAAAAGGGAATGGGCTTCGGTGCAGAGATTACATCCAATACTTCGGAGGAAACCGACAATATGTTCCAGAGTGTTATGCCTCAGGATCTGATCAAGTACGGGATCATTCCGGAATTTGTCGGACGTGTGCCGGTTGTTGTCGCTCTTCATTCCCTGACGGAAGAGGATCTTGTCCGGATCCTTGAGGAACCGAAGAATGCGCTGATCAAACAGTACAAGGCGCTCTTTAAATTGGATAATGTAAACTTGGAGTTTAAAAAGGAAGCAGTAGAGGCAATTGCGAAAAAAGCGCTTGAGCGGAAGATCGGTGCCCGGGGGCTTCGCAGCATTATGGAGAATATCATGATGGATAAAATGTATGAGATTCCATCGGATGATTCGATCAAAGAGTTTACCGTGACTGCTGACATGGTTGAGTAAAGGGGGTAATTACCATTAAACTGTTAATTTTAGGCGGATTTTTAGGATCCGGAAAAACAAGTGTATTAATTCCGCTGGCAAAGGAAATGATCGAGGCGGAAGGCGGCGCTGACGGAAGCTGCAAGGTTGCGATCATTGAAAACGAGATCGGACAGGTTGGGATCGACACGGCGTTTACAGACGATACCGGACTTTATACGACAGAACTTTTCAATGGATGTGTCTGCTGTTCGATTGCAGGATCCCTGATGGATTCTCTGGCAAAGATGGAAGAGGAGCTCCATCCGGAATGGGTTATTTTAGAGACGACCGGCCTTGCGCGTCCGGGCGATGTCGCTGCCCAGCTTCATGAATATTATGATGAAGATATGAGTATCACGATTTTTAATATTCTCGACGCAAGACGCTGGCTGAAGCTCGTTCCGGTCGTCGGAACGCTGATTGATGATCAGGTCGAGGCAGCAGATTATGTCCTTATGAACAAGATCGATACGACTGATGCTGAGACGCTCGATAAGGTAGAAGCAGGCGTCAGAGAAAAGACCAAAGCAAAAATATACCGGATCTCCGCGACTGCAGATCCGGAAGGATGCGCAAAGGTCTGCAGAGAGATCCTTGCGGATATTAAGTAATTGGAGGGGCGATAACTATGTGTGAAGAAAAACGTCCGGATGAAGAAATAAAAGAAACAGCAGAGCATGGCCCGGATTGTACCTGCGGGTGCCACGATCATGACCATGAGCATCATCACCACCATGACCATGAGCATGGACATCACCATGATCATGAGCATCACCACCATGATCACGATCATGAGCATCACCATGACCACGATCATGAGCATCACCATGACCACGATCATGAGCATCACCATGATCATGATCATGACCATCATCATGATCATTCAGAGCACAATCATGAACATGACCATGGACATACCTATGAGGTCCCGGGATACCGGATCGTCGAGACTCATAACCATGAAGGTGCTACGATCTGCTCGTTTGAGAAAGACATAAGAAAACCGGCTGAAGAGGCAAAAGCAACGATGGAAGCTGCGATTCATTCACTTGAAGAGTGGCTTGATGAGACCGGTGCACTGATCGGTCATGTCAAAGGCTATATTAAAGAAGCCGGACCTGTAACGACTTTTTCCACGACAGGGAACGGACTGAATATTGAAGCGCACGAAGGCGCTGGACTTGCTGTCGGATTTGCCGCGATCGTTTTCGGACCGGAGGAAGAAGTCCTGAAGGACAAAGTCCTGGAAGTTTTCCAAAATCTCTAAAACAACGGCCGCCATCCGGCGGCCTTTTTATTGTGTCAATTCTTCGATCAGGGTCAGGATCTCTTCCCGGCCCTGTTTTGTTTCTGTAGAAAAAGCGATCAGGGGAACTTCCCCGTTTTTAAATCCCAATCCTTCGCGGATGATACGGAGCCGTTTCGGAATCTGGTTCCGTTTGATCTTGTCTGATTTTGTGGCAATGACGACCGGCTTTACGTGACTGTTACAGATCCAGTCAAACATCTCTTTGTCCCATGGCTTGACTTCGTGCCGGATATCCACAAGAAGGAAGACCGCTTTCAGCATTTTTGAAGAACTCAGGTAACGGTCGATCATCTTCCCCCATTTCGCCTGTGCTTCCTTTGAGACTTTTGCAAATCCGTATCCCGGAAGGTCTACAAAATAGAGTTCCTTATTCACATTATAAAAATTGATCGTCTGTGTTTTTCCCGGCTGGGAAGAGGTGCGGGCGAGTTTTTTCCGGTTTAGGAGGCCGTTGATCAGAGACGACTTGCCGACGTTGGAGCGCCCGACAAAAGCAACTTCCGGAAGCGTTGCTTCTGGAAGTGTACTGGTTGGTCCTAATACAATATCAAGTTCTGCGGTTTTTATGATCATATTTGTTTCCTTACTGAAGCAGTGATTTCATGATGATAGCATAGAGTTCTTCGGAATATCCTCTCCAGTTGCTGCAGATCCGGGAGGCTTCTTCTTCGCTCGGAACGGAGATATTGATCTCATAAAGAAGCGAGCGGCCTTCCATGACCTGACAATGGGCAATGTAATCACCATTCGTATGGCGGTAATAATCGGCCTGTGTTCCGACTTCGTTTTTCAGTGCGTATTTATTCTCTTCCAGATAGGTATTGATATCTTCCAGGGCACCCTTCGGGATCTGGTTTTTAAAGAACGTCAGGGATTCATATCCCTCCGGAGTAATACTATAGTAAGACGTGTTCCGGATCGTGACTTTTTCCACAAACTTGGAAGCAACAAGATCCGAGAGCGTCTGCTGGATATTAAAATAATCGGTATAATCCTTTGTAATAAAAAAGCTGGACAACTGGGAATTCGTAAGCTGGGAATCTAAACGGTTCAGCATATAGAGGATCATAAGCTTATAAATTGTACTGGAATCCGTTACCATAATTCTTTACCCTTCCTCTTTTCTATGTCTGCGGGGTTTTTCTAGCGTAGCATATTAACCTTGCTTTTTCAAATTCTTTTGAGTATAATCCATCTGTACCTGTTTGCGAAAACAGGCTAGAAATCTGATTTTTCTGATGATTCAAAAAATGATTTCCAATTTGTTTCCTATTTGATAATTGAAAGGAATATTTATGAGAAAAAAACTAGAGAGTCTTCCGTTAGTGCAGTTGAAGGAGATTGCAAAAACGAATGGGATCAAAGGTGCTTCTTCTATGAAGAAAGCGGATGTGATCGAAGCGATCCTCCAAATGTCTGAGGAGAAGAAACGGGAAGAAGAGACCGGGATGACAAAGGAGGAAGAGAGTAAGCTCGACTCCGGAAAAGTTGCAAACGGGATCCTCGAGGTCCTTCCGGACGGCTACGGCTTTATCCGCTGCGCAAACTATATGCCCGGAGATGAAGACGTTTACGTTTCCCCGTCCCAGATCAAACGGTTCGGCCTGAAGACCGGAGATATCCTTCTCGGCAAAGTCCGTGTAAAGACCCAGAATGAAAAATTCGGCGCACTTCTTCATCTCGACCGGATCAACGGGTTCCTTCCGAGCGAAGCGGTAAAAAGGAAAAACTTTGAAGACTTAACTCCGATCTTTCCGGATGAACGGATGAGTCTGGAAACTTCGGAGAAAAATATAGCGATGCGGATCTTTGATCTTGTTTCCCCGATCGGAAAAGGGCAGAGAGGCATGATCGTATCTCCGCCGAAAGCAGGAAAAACAACGCTTTTGAAAGGTGTTGCAAGGTCCATTCTGAAGAACAATCCGGAAGTCCATATCCTGATCCTTCTGATCGACGAAAGACCGGAGGAGGTTACGGATATCAAAGAGGCGATCGTCGGGGATAACGTTGAGGTCATCTATTCAACATTCGACGAACTTCCGGAACATCATAAACGCGTTTCCGAAATGGTAATTGAGCGTGCAAAACGCCTGGTCGAACATGGCGGAGATGTCATTATCCTTTTAGACAGTATTACAAGGCTAGCAAGAGCATATAACCTTCTGGTCCCGCCAAGCGGAAGAACACTTTCCGGCGGTCTTGATCCGGCAGCACTCCATATGCCGAAACGGTTCTTCGGTGCAGCCAGAAATATCCGGGAAGGCGGAAGTCTTACGATTCTTGCAACGGCACTGGTCGATACGGGAAGCAAGATGGACGACGTGATCTATGAGGAATTCAAAGGAACCGGTAACATGGAACTGATCCTTGACCGGAAGCTTCAGGAAAAACGGATCTTCCCTGCGATCGATATTGCAAAGAGCGGAACAAGAAGAGAAGACCTTCTTCTGAACCAGGAAGAACAGGAAGCTGTCTATATTATCCGGAAAGCCACCGGCGGTCTTCGTGCGGATGAGGCGACGGAAAAGATCCTGGATCTGTTTGCAAGGACAAGGTCGAACGCGGAGTTCGTCAACATGATCCGCAAGATCAAATTAATGTAAAAAGACCTAAAAAGAAGCGCAGAAAAAGTCTTGCAGTTCCTCAGGCTCTGTGATATACTTGCAAGGCTGATTTAGTCAGCCGATGTAAAAAATGATTCGGAGAGTTAAAAGTTTTCCGGACGAAGAATAGGAGAAAAATTATGAAAGACGGAATCCATCCAAATTATTATCAGGCTACGGTTACCTGCAACTGCGGAAATACGTTTGTAACCGGTTCAACAAAAGAAGATATCCACGTAGAAGTTTGCGCAAAGTGCCATCCTTTCTATACCGGACAGCAGAAAGCAGCACAGGCTCGCGGCCGTGTTGAGATGTTCAACAGAAAATATAATTTAAAGTAGCGAAACAAAGGACTTAAGATTGATTAGTTCTTCTTTGCATTGCAAGGAATAATTGGTCAATCTTATTTTTTTATAAGAAATCTGCCGGATCGAAAGAGCATTATGATTGAAACCGGTCCGCAGTTTTCTGATCAGGATTGAAACATGGCTAAAAAAACAAAAAAGAAGGGCAGATCATCCAATATCGGCGGACAGGCAGTCATCGAAGGCGTTATGATGCGCCATGATGAAGATGTTGCGGTTGCCGTAAGACGACCGGATGGAGAGATCGAAGTCGGAAAAAGCAAATACCAGAACCTGACGAAGAAGTCACCGTTTTTCGCATGGCCGATCGTCAGGGGCGTTGTTTCGTTTATCAGTTCGCTGATCTTAGGAATCAAAACGCTGACTTATTCCGCAAGCTTTTATGAGGATGATATTGAAAAGGAAAACGGAAAACTCGATAAGACGATCGACTCGACGTTTAAGTCCAAGGGAGAGAGCGCGGTCATGGTCTTTACGGTCGTTTTCGCGCTGATCATCGCGATCGCTTTATTTATCGTTCTTCCTTATGTTGTATCCACCCTGATCCTGAAGTTTACCAATATTACGTCGAGTACGCTTCTTGCAGTCATTGAAGGGGTGATCAAGCTGGGGATCTTTATCGGTTATATCGCCCTGATCTCCCGAATGAAAGATATCAAGAGAACATTTATGTATCACGGTGCGGAACATAAATGCATAAATTGTATTGAAGACGGCCTTCCGCTGACTGTGGAAAATGTTATGAAGTCTTCGAAAGAGCATAGAAGATGCGGAACAAGTTTCATCTTCTTTGTCCTTTTTATCAGTATTATCTTCTTTATCTTTATCCGCGTCGATACGATCTGGTTAAGGCTTTTGATCCGGCTCCTTCTGGTTCCGGTCATCGCCGGCGTCTCGTTTGAGTTTATCCGCTGGGCCGGAAACTCAAACAGCAAAGCTGCTCTGATCCTTTCCCGCCCGGGAATGTGGATGCAGGCTTTGACAACAAAAGAGCCGACGGAAGATATGGTTGAAGTCGGAATCGCTTCCGTAGAAGCAGTCTTTGACTGGAAAGCTTACCAGGAAGGAATCGATGATCTTTTTGAAACCGAAGAGATCGTGATCGAACGTCCGGAAAAGACGATCGAAGAAGTCATTGCCGCTCCGGAAAATAACGAGCCGGTCGAAAAGGCGGACGACGAGACCGTATCATGGTTATAAAAGAGGCTCTTGATTTCGGAAAGAAACTTCTTAAGGAAGCGGGAATTGATGATCATGAAACAGATTCGTTCCTGCTTTTGGAAGCAGTTACCGGACTGAGTAAAACGCAGTATCTGCTGTCAAAAGAACAGGAACTGGATGAGGGAAAATGGGAGACGTACAAGTCGTATCTTCTGCGGCGTGCCGCCCATGAACCCTGTCAGTATATCATCGGGAACTGTGAGTTTTACGGACTGAGTTTTCTTGTAAGTCCAAAGGTTCTGATCCCGAGACAGGATACCGAAGTTCTTGTGGAAGAGGCCCTTTCCCATATCCCGAAAAAGGGAAGGGGATTGGATCTCTGTACCGGAAGCGGAGCGGTCGCAATCGCCATTGCGCATTCGAGACCGGATATTGATATGACCGCCACAGATCTTTCCGCGGATGCGTTAGAGCTCGCGGAGGAAAACAGCAAAAGAAACGGCTGCCGGATCGAATTCCGAATGGGCGATCTGTTTCAGGCAGTTGATCCGGATGCAAAGTTTGATCTGATCGTTTCGAATCCCCCGTATATCAGTGATGAGGAATATAAAACACTTATGCCGGAGGTTAAAGACTTTGAGCCGGAGCTGGCGCTGAAAGCAGGGAAAGAAGGCCTTGATGTCTATCAGCGGCTGGTAAGGAAAGCCCCGGAATTCTTAAACGGGGGTGGCTGGCTTCTTGTTGAGATCGGCTGCTTCCAGGGACCGGCGGTTTCTGAATTAATGGAAAAAGCAGGATTTGAGGAGATAAAAATCATTAAGGATCTTGCAGGGCTTGACCGGGTCGTGGCTGGGAGAAAATAACTTCAAGGCAGCGGAGTACGGCAGGGATAATTTAAAAAAGAAAGAATTACAGACATTGACCGGAGGACGGAATTATGTTTGACAAATTAGAATCCATAGAAAAACGATATGATGAAGTTTTAGAAGACCTCGGGAAACCGGAGACGGCTTCTGACCAAAACTTATTCCGCAAACTGATGAAAGAGCAGAGCGATCTGACTCCGATCGTGGAGGCATACCGGAAATACCGTGGTGCAAAGCAGACGATCGCGGACAGCCTTGAGATCCTCGATACGGAAAGTGACGAAGAACTGAAAGAGCTTGCGAAGGAAGAACTTGCGGAAGCGAAAAAGGAAGTTGAGACGCTGGAAGAAGAACTCAAGATCCTCCTTCTTCCGAAGGATGAGAATGATGATAAAAACGTCGTTATGGAGATCCGTGCCGGAGCCGGCGGAGATGAGGCAGCGCTTTTCGCTGCAGAGCTTTACCGGATGTACTGCAGATACGCGGAGCGGAACGGCTGGAAGACGGATCTTGTCTCCCTGAATGAGATGGGGCTTGGCGGAATGAAGGAAGTCGTATTCATGGTCAACGGCCAGGGCGCTTATTCGAAACTGAAGTACGAAAGCGGAGTCCATCGTGTTCAGAGAGTTCCGGTAACAGAAAGCGGCGGGCGGATCCATACGTCGACCGCAACGGTCGCAGTTATGCCGGAAGCAGAAGATGTAGACGTTGAGATCGATATGAACGACTGCAAGTTCGATGTATTCCGTGCTTCCGGAAACGGCGGACAGTGTGTCAATACTACAGACTCCGCAGTCCGTCTGACACATATCCCGACGGGGATCGTCATCTCCTGCCAGGACGAAAAGAGCCAGCTGAAAAACAAGGATAAGGCGCTGAAGGTCCTTAAGAGCCGTTTGTATGACCTGGAACTTCAGAAGAAGCAGGCAGCAGAAGCAGCAGAGCGCCGGAGCCAGGTAGGTACCGGCGACCGGAGTGAGAAGATCAAGACCTATAACTTCCCGCAGGGGCGTGTCACGGATCACAGGATCAACTTTACTTCCTATCGTCTGGACAATATTCTCGACGGAGATATTTTTGAACTGGTTGATAACTGTATCGCGGCAGACCAGGCGGCGAAGCTCTCCTCCCAGACGGAATAACGTTCCAAAAAACACTTTTTCCCATCCATTATCAATCGAATAATGGATGGGATTTTTTTGTTTGTACGGACTTGAAAATAATAAAAAAAATTTAAAATAATAGTTGCATTATTGAATTGCAAGTGTTATAGTACACATAGAACATTAGCACTCTAACAAGAAGAGTGCTAACAATCTCTCGAAATGAGGTGATGGAGATGAATATCAGCAAATTTACACAAAGATCAATTGAGGCGGTCAATGACTGCCAGAAGGTTGCCAATGACTATGGGAATCAGGAAATCGACTGCGAACATTTTCTGTATTGTCTTTTGACACAGGAAGACAGTCTGATCGCAAAGCTCGTAGAAAAAATGGGCATTGACGCGAAGGAGTTCACGAACGCGGTCGTCCGTGAGATCCAGAAGAACGTCAAGGTTCAGGGCGGGCAGCAGCGTATCAGTCCGAGCCTGAATGATGTCCTTCTTTCAGCGGAGGATGAGGCAAAGGCAATGGGAGACGAATATGTATCCGTGGAGCATCTTTTCCTTTCCATGCTGAAAAAAGGCAACAAGGAAATAAAAGAACTCTTCCGTACTTATGGAATCGACCGTGACGGTTTTCTGAAAGTATTATCCACAGTCCGCGGAAACCAGAAGATCACCTCGGACAACCCGGAAGCAACCTACGAGGCCCTTTCCAAATACGGAACGGATCTTGTAGAAAAAGCAAAACAGCAGAAAATGGATCCGGTGATCGGGCGTGACGCGGAGATCAGAAATGTTGTCCGGATCCTTTCCAGAAAGACAAAGAATAATCCGGTACTGATCGGTGAGCCGGGCGTTGGCAAGACCGCTGTTGTGGAAGGCCTTGCTCAAAGAATCGTAAAGGGAGATGTCCCGGAAGGTCTGAAAGATAAGACGATCTTCTCGCTGGATATGGGCTCTCTCGTTGCCGGTGCAAAATACAGAGGCGAGTTTGAAGAGCGGCTGAAAGCAGTCCTTCAGGAAGTCAAAGAAAGCGACGGGCGGATCCTTCTGTTTATTGATGAGCTCCATACGATCGTCGGAGCCGGAAAGACGGAAGGAAGCATGGACGCCGGTAATATGTTAAAACCGATGCTCGCAAGAGGAGAACTACATTGTATCGGCGCTACGACCCTTGATGAATACCGGAAATATATTGAAAAAGATCCTGCTTTAGAGCGGAGATTCCAGCCGGTCCTTGTTGATGAGCCGACGGTGGAAGATACGATCTCGATCCTTCGTGGAATCAAAGAACGTTACGAAGTCTTCCATGGTGTGAAGATCACAGACTCAGCCCTTGTAAGCGCAGCCGTCCTTTCCGACCGTTATATTACGGACCGGTTCCTTCCGGACAAAGCGATCGACCTGGTTGATGAGGCATGTGCGATGATCAAAACAGAACTGGATTCGATGCCTTCGGAACTGGATGAACTTCGCCGGAAAGTGATGCAGCTGGAGATCGAGGAAACTGCGCTGAAGAAGGAAACCGACCACTTGAGCCAGGAACGTCTTGTTGAGCTTCAGAAAGACCTTGCGGATCTGAAAGAGGAATATACGGCAAAGACTGCGCAGTGGGAGAATGAAAAAGCTTCGGTTGAAAAACTTTCGCTGCTCAGAGAAAAGATTGAAGATCTGAATAACCAGATCCAGGTCGCGGAAAGAGAGTATGACCTTGAAAAACTTTCCGAGTTAAAATACGGACAGCTTCCTCAGGCCCAGAAAGAACTGGAAGAGGAAGAGGCAAAGGTCAAAGATAAGGATCTTTCCCTTGTGCGCCAGAATGTAACAGAAGAAGAAATCGCGCGGATCGTATCCCGATGGACGGGAATTCCGGTTTCGAAACTGAACGAGACCGAGCGGAACAAGATCCTCTCCTTAAGTGAGATCCTTCACCGCCGTGTCATCGGACAGGATGAAGCAGTCAGCAAAGTAACTGACGCGATCTGGAGAAGCAAGGCCGGAATCAAGGAACCGGATCGTCCGATAGGATCCTTCCTGTTCTTAGGGCCGACCGGTGTCGGAAAAACCGAACTTGCGAAAGCCCTTGCTCAGGCACTGTTTGACGACGAGGGCAACATGGTCCGGATCGACATGAGTGAATATATGGAGAAACACAGCGTATCAAGACTGATCGGAGCGCCTCCGGGATATGTCGGATACGATGAGGGCGGACAGCTTACTGAAGCAATACGGAGAAAGCCATATTCTGTCGTGCTGTTTGATGAGGTGGAGAAAGCCCATCCGGATGTCTTTAATGTCCTGCTTCAGGTCCTTGATGACGGACGGATCACGGATTCCCAGGGACGTACGGTTGACTTTAAGAATACGATCCTTATCATGACCTCCAATATCGGCTCGTCTTACCTTCTCGACGGAATCGATGAGAACGGTGAAATCGAAGAGGATGCGGCGGATATGGTCATGGATGAGCTCCGGAGTTCCTTTAAGCCGGAATTCCTGAACAGGCTCGATGAGATCATTCTGTTTAAGCCTCTGACCAGGGACAATATTGCATCGATCATTGATCTTCAGTTGAAAGAGATCAACGATCTGATGAAAGAAAAAGAGCTGTCGATCGAACTGACAGACGCGGCAAAAGAACTGACCGCTGACCGGTCCTTCGATCCGGCTTACGGTGCAAGACCGTTAAAGAGATTCCTTCAGAAGAATGTTACGACCCTTGCGGCAAGACTGATCCTTGAGGGAAATCTTGACCCGGATGACGTCATCGTGATCGATGTCGGAGAGAACGGAGAACTCTTCGCAAAGGTAAAAAAAGAGGACGGAACCGAGGAATAAAAAAATACGAATTATATAATAAAGAAAGACACCGCAGACCAAAAGGCCTGTGGTGTCTTTGATTTATCCATTGACATCCGCTGAAGATATTACTATAATCTGTAAAAAAATTGGATATTGATTTGCAGAATCGAGGCGCGGGAGACAAGAGTAGGTTCAGTGTATAGCGAAAGGACGCTGCTGGAGTGAAAGGGGATTCCGCCGAAATGATCTGAAAGTCCTTTCTTTCCGGTCGTTGGACTGTTGTGAAATACGCAGCAGGCTGTCACATCCGTGGAGCGCTTTTTTGCAGAAGCCCGGAAATGGTCTCCGAATGTGATGTTTTGTACTTTAAAAACATCATTTTTTTATTAGGAAAACAGCTCTTGGACTTCCGCAAAAGCCAGCAGATCCGTATCCGGGCTTGTTTATTAAAAAGGGAGGCAGTTATGAGAAAACTGAGAAATG
>JAFWFQ010000030.1 GCA_017515535.1 Parasporobacterium sp.
CAGGTCGGCAACGGAGATATTGATGATATGCTGCCAGATTGCTTTATATCCCGGTTTGCCCTGCTGAAGCTGAGCGGTTGCCTGATGGGCTTTTTCCGCAAATTCCGGGTCATAGGTATCAGACTCCGCTTTGCATTTTTTGCTCGCGGTCGGATAGATCTCCTCCAATTCCGAGATCGTAAACGGAGCTTCTTCCGGATAAGGTCCCTCAAAAGACTCATCAAAATACGGAAGATCCGGTTGCCTGAGATTCAGTTCCGCTATGATCTGACCCATCTGGAGCCCCCAGTCTCCTAAATGGACATCCCCAAGCGTCTCATGTCCCGCATACCGGCAGATCCGTTTAATACTTTCCCCGATGATCGCAGCACGGAGATGGCCGATATGAAGCGGTTTCGCAACATTGGGTCCGCCGTAATCCACAATCACTTTGACCGGGTCTTTTATTTCTTCAAATCCGAACTTGTCCGCCTTTGCCATCCCGTTGATATAATCAGAAAGGAAGTCCCCGGAAAGATCCAGGTTGATAAATCCCGGTTTCACAGCTTCCGCCTTCAGAAAGGCCGGGTCATCCTTAAGAAAAGAACAGACTTCTTCCGCGATTACCAGCGGAGCCTTATGGGCAGTCTTTGCAAGCGGCATCGCTCCGTTGCACTGATACTCACAAAGGTCCGGCCGGTTCGAAACGGTTGCCGTTACCTTGTCCGACGGATAGCCGGCATTTTCAAATGCACTCTTCAGTTTATCTGCAATCAGGTCTAACAGTTTTTTCATAATTCTACTCCATTGGCGATCAGCATTTCTCTTGCACTGTCTAAAGAATCGACTCCATGCATGTTTTTGATCGGTGCAAATTCCTTGCTTCTGTCAACTTCAAAGACTAGACAGCCGTCCATCATCTGGATCATATCCAGGACAAGCGTTTCAAACTTGTATCCGTTCGGTTCTTCCGGTTTCAGATAGTTTCCGTTCTCATCAATATGCGGGATCTTCTTGCTGACGATATGAAGCGGAAGATTTTTGCCCGCAGTCTCTTCCAGGGCATTGATATGGAACAGATAATTTAAAATGACGCCGAAGTTATAGGCGAGTTCTCCGTCTTTGTTTTTCTCAGACATCATATCTTCTGTCAGATCATAGTATTCCACGATTGACGGATGGCCGTCCCGGAGGCACATCACACCAACCTTTTCATCCGGTGCATTCTTGCGGACGACTTTTGCCCCGATCGGCGCGCCGGACTGCATCGTTGCCCCGAGGAAAAGCGGATCACACATTTTCTGAAGGACGTTATCCACTGCAAAAACATTGAGCCATTCAACGCCCATCTCCTTGATCTTTTTAAGGAGACCGGCTTTTTTCAGAGAAACAAACCATCCTCCGTTTCCGTTCGGGGAAAGGGAGATATGGTTCTTTTCTTCAAGATAAACCTTGCCGTCATAATCGGTCGAAGGAGCCATCTCCTGAACAAAGAAAAATACATAATCTTTGTTATAACCGAAATAGTCATGTTCCTCGAAGAACGCGCGCGTCGCCACATCGTTTTTATCAGAAGTCATGATCAGAAGCGGGATCCAGGCACCGGCTTCTTCTTTGACTTTCAAAAGCGTTTCCACCAGACACTGAAAGATATAAAGCTCTCTGGTCTGTCCGACATTCAGAGTCCCTTTTGGTCCGTCAATTCCTAAACGGGTCCCCTGGCCGCCGGCCAAAAGAACAGCTGCAGCCTCTCCTTCCCGGATCGCCCGAAGGCCGGTTTCACGGATCTCATCTTTCTGTGCTTCGATCTCACTCAGCGTCATTGCGTCGATTGGCGCTATCGTCCCCTTGTTCTCCGTCTGGTTATGGATATTGATCATATCGAAATCGATCTGGTCGATCTCGGCAAAGAGTCCCTCCTGCTCTTCTTCTGTTAATTCATCAAAAAAACGAAGAAGCTGCATCTGATCATATTGTTCCAGTTTTTTTACGATTTGTTCTTTGTTCATATTTTTCGTTTCCTTTGCTGTAATATCAATTCGCTTTTTATCTTTTGAACGGGAATTTTTCCCCGATCAGTTTTACCAGTTCGGTAAATTCTTCTTCGGTCCGCACCAGCGCCATTCGGATATAGCCTTCTCCATGCGGTCCAAATGCGGTTCCCGGCGTTGCTACGATCCCGGTCGTCTCCATCAGAGTCTCAACGCAGGATTCGGAAGTATATCCGGCCGGAACCGGGATCCATGCAAACATCGTTCCCTGACTGTCCGGAACATCCCATCCGATCTTTCTCAGTCCGCCGCAGAGTGCATCTCTTCTTTTCTGGTAGATCCTGCACTGTTTCTGAACTTCATCAAGCGGGCCTGTAAGTGCGGCAATCGCTGCTTTCTGCGCCGGATAAGGCATTCCGAAATCATACTGACTCTTTAAAAGCCGCATCGCATCAATCACGGAACGGTTTCCGATCAGGAACGAGATCCGAAGACCGGTAAGATTAAAGGATTTTGAAAGAGAGAAAAACTCAACTCCGACATCCTTCGCGCCCTCTAAAGACAAGAAGGAATACCCTTCCAGGTCATCAAAAATAATATCGGAATATGCCATATCATTAATAATGAAAAAGCCATATTTCTTCGCGTACCCGATCATCTCCCGGTACATTTCCTTCGGGGCGGCTGCCCCGACCGGATTAGACGGATAAGATAAAACAATATATTTCGTCCGTTTTAAAACATCCTCCGGGATTTCCGAGATCTTCGGAAGGAATTGGTTTTCCCGAACCAACGGATAATAATAGATTTCCGCGTCTCCGAGAAGGGACCCGGCTTCGTAGATCGGATAGCCGGGGTCCGGAAGAAGAACAACATCCTCCTGATCACACATGGCAAGTCCGAGATGTCCCATACCCTCCTGGGTCCCATGCACAG
>JAFWFQ010000031.1 GCA_017515535.1 Parasporobacterium sp.
AATAATATGAAATATCCACGATAACGGCGGTGCCTTTCGCAATGACAAAGAGAGACTCATTGCCCGGTCCGCAAAAGTGATATTCTGTTTCCGCGCCGATAATGGCATTTGCGCCGAGAGCTTCTGCCTGAGTAACGAGTTTGCTGAAAGCGGCAGATGTGCCTTCGATAAAACAATTGTCAAATTCTTCCGGCGTCATTTCCGAGATATTCTTTGAATTCGTACCTCTGAGTCCGCCTAAGTGTCCACCGATAAATGCCTGACCTGTCAGGACTTTTTTGTATTTTACGATTCGTTGTCCTTCAATACTATTTGTTGTAGTTGTAACCATAAACTGCTCCTTCCTGAATATATGATACGGCAATTCCTATCCTAATAGCATATATTGTATATCCATTTTCCAGAAAACAAAAGGATTAATCTTCGGTAAGGATATCCATTTTCTTTTTACGACGAAGGTAAATATACCAATAAGGCAATCCGACGCAGATCGCACCGCCGATGATATTTCCGATCGTTACCGGAAGTAAGTTGCCGATGAACATTTTTCCAGCTGTGATCGAACTCAGATCAACACCGGCAGCAATTGCTGCATCCGCGAATGCAGGAACTGCTTTTGCAAAAAGGCCTGCGAACAGATAATACATATTGGCAACACTATGTTCAAATCCGCAAAGCACGAACATCAGGATAGGGAAGAAGAGACCGGCGATCTTACCTACAATATCTTTTGCAGCGAATGAGATCCAGACCGCAATGCAGACCAGGAAGTTACAAAGGATTCCCTTGATGAGTGCATCGCCGAAGGATATGCTGCACTTAGCTGCAGCAGTAGAAAGAACCGAGACTGCAACACCATTGTCAAACAGCGCGACCTGATGGCTGAAAACAATTCCGGCCGCCAGAAGAATACTTCCTACAAAGTTTCCGATATAAACAAGTACTAAATTTTTGATCACGCCCTTCAAGGATACCGCTTTTTCAAGCCACGGAACGATCAAAAGACAGTTTCCGGTAAACAATTCGGAACCGGCGAGCAGCACCATGGTAAGACCACCCGGGAAAACGATCGCACCCAGAAATTTACCAAGTGATGCAGGCTTAACTGCCACAGCGACTGTTGTTGACGCGATTCCTCCGATAGCAATAAACAATCCTGCTAAAATTGCAAGAACAATTAATTTCATTGCCGGAGTAGTTACTTTGCTCTTACCAATCTGGATATAGTTTTGAGCGACGTCAGCAGGTGAAAAGAAATTCATAATACCATCCTCCTTCAAATTCTACATAAACATCAAGAGGTATTTTAAGCAATCTTCATAAAAATATCTTGTAAGATATTCGATTATTTGTGAATTTTATTAAGAAACGAGAGATGAATCAGAATTGTTTTTCACTCTGATATTCTTTGTGTGTATACCGGAGATTTACAGGACTGTTTGAATCGTGCCGCCTCCGACGACGGTCTCCCCGTCATAAAGAACGACCGCCTGGCCTTTTGTGATCGCCCGCTGGGGCTCTTCAAAGTCGACCCGGATCGTATCTTCTCCGGTCTGGACGACGGTTGCCCATTGTTCTTTCTGGCGATAACGGACTTTGGCTTTCAGGCGCATCGGTTCTTTGATCTCCGGAACAGAGATCAGGTTAATATCCGATGCGGTCAGACTATTTGAAAAGAGATCCTCGTTTTTCCCTAAGATGACCCGGTTTCCTTCCAGGTCGAGACGGCAGACGTAGACCGGCTCCGGAACGGCAAGTCCGAGGCCTTTTCTCTGGCCGATCGTATAGTGGATGATTCCCTTATGACGGCCCATGATATTTCCGCTTTGATCGACAAAGTCTCCTTCCGGAAATGTCCGGCCGGAATACTGCTCGATGAATGATGCATAATCTCCGTCCGGGACAAAACAGATATCCTGGCTGTCGCGTTTATCCGCATTTAGAAATCCCTGACTTTCCGCGATTTTCCGGACTTCCGATTTAGAATAGGTTCCAAGAGGAAAGCAGGTATGAGAAAGCTGTTCCTGTGTCAGGGAGTAGAGGACATAACTTTGATCTTTTGTTTCATCGACTGCTTTTTTCAGCTCATAACGTCCGGTGTCCGGATTCTTTTCGATCCGGGCATAATGACCCGTTACGAGACGGTCGAAAGACAGTTCCTTCGCTTTCAGGAATAACTGGTCAAATTTCAGATACCGGTTACAGTCAATACAGGGATTCGGAGTTGCCCCTGTCTCGTAGGCGTTTACAAACCGCTTGATCACACAGTCTTCGAACCGGCCGGTAAAATTGAATACATAAAACGGGATGCCCAGACGAAAGGCAACACTTCTTGCGTCTTCAGCATCATCAAGAGAACAGCAGGTACGGTCGCCAACCTTTGAAGGGTCGCTGTTTTCAAACAGTTTCATCATAACACCGGTACAGTCATAGCCGGCTTTTTTCATAAGATACGCGGAAACGGAAGAATCAACGCCGCCGCTCATTGCGATCAATGCTTTCTTGTTCATAATCATCCTACTTTTTCATCTGTAACAAGATTTACCGCCCATTTTCTTGATTTTAACATAAAGAAACCAATAATACATTTTATGATTTCAATTGCGTTTACCAGGATAAAGACAACGACGATCGGGAGATCTGTATACCGGGTTAGAACAAAGGCGGCCGGAACATAAGCGACCCAGATCAGGAAGCTGTCAAAGATAAACGTAATGATCGTTTTCCCTCCCGTCCGCAGAGTAAAGTAACAGCAGTGGGTATACGAAAAAAGCGGCAGGAAACAGGACGTGACATACAGGAAGCTTACCGCATAAGCTTTTACCCCTTCGGTCGTATTATATATATTTACGATCAGCGGGGCGATAAGGGCAAGGATTCCGCCGAGAACGATACACATGACAAGAGAAAGCAGGATGATCTGCTTATCTTCTTTAATCGCATCTTCGATCTCGCCGGCACCGAGTTTCTGGCCGATCATGATCGAGATCGCGGCACCGGTCGCAAACAGAGCACTGAAAAAAAGATTGCTGATCGTCGAAGAAATATTGGTTGCGGAAACGATCTCTAAGCCGCGGACGGAATAACACTGGTTCTGCATCGCCATCCCTGCAGACCATAGAACCTCATTTACGAGAAGCGGGGTTCCTTTTTTGGCAACTTCTTTGATCAGCTTTGCCGGAATTTTAAACGATTGATAGAGTCCGGCAAAAAACGGAAACTTATCTTTCCTGGAATGGGTATAGATGATCAGGATCACACATTCCACAAAACGGGCGATCACAGTCGCAATTGCGGCGCCTTCCGCTCCGAGCGCCGGCAGACCGAGTTTTCCGAAGATCAGGATATAATTCCCGACCAGATTGACCGCAACCGCGATCATGCTGGCTTTCATAGGAAAAACCGTATCGTTGGTTTCTCTCAGAGAACTTGCATAAACCTGCGACAGGGAAAACGGGAGAAGCTGGAGCATCATAATATGAAGGTAATTGAAGCTATGGGTAAACGTAGCCTCAAGGTCAAGCGCTTCGGTTCCTTCATGAAGGAACGCATTGATCAGCATTCTTCCGCCGAACAGGAAGACAAGCACAAAAAGGATCGTAGCGATTACTGCGACAAAAAGCTTGATCCGAATCGTATTCGTTACGCCTTGATTGTCCCGCTTTCCGTAAAACTGCGCCGTATAGATTCCGGCTCCTGCAAGACCTCCGAAAATACAGAGGTTAAAGACGAAGAGGAGCTGGTTTGCGATCGCAACACCGGACATCGGTTCCGTTCCGACCTGGCCGACCATGATATTGTCGAGAAGACTGACGAACATCGTGATCACATTCTGGAGAAGGACAGGAGCCATGACGGCAAAGACCCGTTTATAAAACTGTTTTGTCCCGATATAATCCTTGAGCATGGTTTCAGTTATAACATAATAAAGAAAAAAAGCAACTGGAGATTATGCGCTTGATAACGTATAATAATATTACCCCGAAACGGGCTGTTTCAGGCGGATAAATCGTCAATTCTGATAATTGAATGTATGCCCCGCCTATGTTATGCTTTAATTCTCTAAAACATGAAATCTACAGCCAATAAGGAAGGACAACACCTATGTATTCCTATAGCAAACTATTAAATGCAGATCCGGAAGTTGCGGCAGCGATCAGAGGAGAAGTTGACCGCGAAAATTCCCATCTGGAAATGATTGCCTCGGAAAACTTTGTCAGCGAGGCAGTTATGAGTGCACTTGGATCTCAGTTCACGAATAAATACGCGGAAGGATATCCGGGGGACCGCTATTATGGCGGCTGCCAGTATGCGGATATCGTTGAAAATCTTGCAAGAGACAGAGCAAAAAAACTGTTCGGATGTGAGTATGTCAATGTACAGCCCCATGCCGGAAGTCAGGCAAATACCGCAGTCCAGTTCGCGCTTTTGAAACCGGAGGATATGATCCTCGGAATGACATTAGATGCGGGCGGTCACTTAAGCCATGGATGCAAGGCAAATATTTCCGGTAAGTATTTTCAGGTCGCCGGATACGGTGTCGATGAAAACGGCTATATTGACTATGATGAGATCTTAAAGATCGCGAAGGAGACCAGACCGAAACTGATCATTTCCGGAGCGAGTGCTTATCCCCGGAAAATCGACTTTCAGAAATTCCGTGAGATCGCGGACGAAGTCGGGGCATATCTGCTCGCTGATATCGCGCATATCTCCGGTCTTGTTGTTGCCGGGGAACATATGAGCCCAATCCCGTATGCCCATGTGACCACAAGCACGACTCATAAAACACTTCGCGGTCCGCGTGGCGGAATGATCATGTCTTCGGATGCATTCGCGAAAGATCACAAGATCGACAAAGCGATCTTCCCGGGACTCCAGGGTGGTCCGCTTGTGCATGTTATCGCGGCAAAAGCTGTTTGTTACGGCGAGGCTCTGAAACCGGAATTTAAAACCTACGCAAAGAACGTGATCGCGAATGCACAGGCACTTTCAAGCGGACTTATGGACCGGGGGATCAAGATCTTTACCGGAGGAACAGATAACCATCTGATGCTGGTTGATTTAAGACCGCTCGGTGTAAGCGGAAAAGAAGCAGAAGATGAACTTGACGAGGCAGGAATCACCTGCAATAAAAACGCGATCCCGAATGATACCTCTTCGAAGACAATTACTGGCGGAATCCGGTTAGGAACCGCAGCGCTTACGACCAGGGGACTCGGGACAGCAGATATGGAAACGATCGCGGAGGCGATCCGCCTTGTTGTCGTTGAGAGAACAGCGGCTTCAAAAGCGAAAGCAAAAGCCATGATCGGGGAATTGACAGAAAAATACCCACTTTATGAAAACGTGGAGTAGCTTTGTCTGATACAGAGAAATAACCGGCCGGAAGTGAGGAGCCGACCGGTTCAGGAGGATGAATACAATGAAAAAAGTCGGTATCGTTATGGGCAGCGACAGCGATTTACCTGTCGTTTCCAAAGCCATTGATACATTAAAAGAATTCGGCGTACCGTTCGAGGTACATATCTATTCCGCACACAGAACGCCAAAAGAAGCTGCCGCATTTGCGTCCGGAGCCAGAGAAAACGGCTTTGGTGCAATTATTGCAGCGGCCGGAATGGCGGCACATCTTGCGGGGGCAATTGCGGCTCAGACAACGATCCCGGTCATCGGGATCCCGTGCAGCAGCAGTAACCTCGAAGGACTTGATGCGCTGCTGTCGACGGTTCAAATGCCTTCCGGAATCCCGGTAGCGACCGTTGCGGTAAACGGTGCGGCGAATGCGGCGCTGCTTGCAATCCAGATCCTGGGCGTAGAGGACGTATCTCTTGCGGAGAAACTGGATGCAAAAAGAGCGGCAGATGCCGCAAAGGTCCTTGCAAAAGATGCAGGGATAATGGAAAAAATAGAATCTTAAGAACTGCTTTTTTACGTCGGGACCCTAAGGTGTTCCCGACGTAAATCGTGAATAAACAGAAAAAGGAAAACAGATTATGGGTGGATTTTTTGGAATTACATCAAAAGAAGATTGCTTGAACGAAGTTTTTTTCGGAGTGGATTACCATTCTCATCTCGGAACAAAGACCGGTGGAATTGCAGTATATGACAAGGAAATCGGACTTCAGCGCCAGATCCATAAGATCGTGAATTCTCCGTTCCGTACGAAGTTTGAGCATGTGTTCGAAGACATGCAGGGAACTTCTGCGATCGGATGCATTAATGACGGGGATCCTCAGCCGCTGCTTGTCCGGTCCGGACTCGGAGTCTTTGCAATCTGCTTTATCGGCGTGATCAGCAACGCGCAGGAGCTGATCGAAAAGCATATGTTTGAGGTCGGCGGCCATTACGAAGCGATGACCGGAGGAAAGATCAATACAACAGAACTGGTTGCAGCGCTGATCAACCAGAAGAAGTCATTTGCCGAAGGGATCCGTTACGCGCAGGGACTGATCGAGGGAACCGCCTCGATCCTGATCCTGAAAGAGGATGGTCATCTGATCGCGGCAAGAGATTTTCTCGGACGGCTTCCTATTCTGATCGGAAAAGGACCGGAAGGACATGCAGTTTCTTTTGAATCCTTTGCGTACCAGAAGTTCGGCTTTGAGGATGAAAAGGAACTCGGACCTGCCGAAATCGTAGAGGTCACGCCGGATGAGATCATCCAGCTTGCGCCGCCCGAAAAGAAGAAACGGATCTGTGCCTTCCTTTGGAGCTATTATGGATATCCGACATCGACCTATGAAGGGGTCAATGTAGAAGTCATGCGTTACCGTAACGGCGCGATCATGGCCAGAAATGACGCGGAGAAGAAAAACGCGGAAGACGTAGATTATGTCGGAGGTGTTCCGGATTCCGGAACTCCGCATGCGATCGGATATGCGAATGAGAGCGGAAAGACTTTCGCAAGAGCATTTATCAAGTATACGCCGACCTGGTCGAGAAGTTTTATGCCGACCAACCAGAAGGCAAGAAATGAAGTTGCGAAAATGAAGCAGATCCCGGTCAAGGAACTGATTCGTGATAAGAGCCTTCTTTTCGTAGATGACTCGATCGTAAGAGGAACGCAGCTTCAGGAAACCGTCGACTTTCTTTATGCGAACGGAGCAAAGGCTGTCCATATGAGAAGTGCGTGCCCGCCGCTGATGTATGCCTGCAAATACCTCAGTTTTACCAGAACACAGAGTGATCTTGAGTTGATCACCAGAAGAGTGATCCTGGAACTTGAAGGGGAAGAGGGGCTGAACCATATTGAAGAATACAGCGACGGAAATACGGAAAGAGGAAAGAAGTTAAGAGAAACGATTTGTGAAAAATTCCATTTTGCTTCCCTGGAATTCCAGTCTTTGGACGGAATTATTGAAGCAATCGGAATCGATCCTTGTGAACTATGTACTTATTGCTGGAGCGGAAAGGAATAATCGATGAATACTGAATCAAGATCGGAAGCTTATGCACAGGCCGGCGTTGATATCACGGCCGGATATAAAGCGGTAGAGCTGATGAAGCAGCATATCGCGAGAACCATGACAGCAGGGGTCTGTTCTGATGTCGGAGGGTTCGGAGGACTTTTTGAGTTGGACCTTACGGGGATCACCAAACCGGTCCTGGTCTCCGGAACCGACGGAGTCGGAACAAAGCTTAAGCTGGCCTTTTTACTGGACAAACATGATACCGTCGGAATTGACTGTGTTGCGATGTGTGTCAATGATATTATTTGTGTCGGAGCGAAACCGCTGTTCTTTCTGGATTATATTGCCTGCGGTAAAAATGTCCCGGAGCGGATCGCCGAGATCGTAAAAGGCGTTGCGGAAGGCTGCGTCCAGTCCGGAGCAGCCCTGATCGGAGGGGAAACGGCGGAAATGCCGGGCTTCTATCCGGAAGATGAATACGACCTTGCCGGCTATAGCACGGGCGTTGTTGATAAGGAAAAGATTATAGACAATAAAACAATGAAGCCGGGAGATATCGTAGTTGCGCTTCCTTCAAGCGGCGTTCACTCCAATGGATTCTCATTGGTCCGGAAGGTATTTGATGTGGAAAGATCCGATATCAAATCCCCTTGCGCGGAACTTGGAGGAAAATCGATCGGAGAGACGCTCCTTACTCCGACAAAAATCTATGTCAAACCGGTCCTTGCTTTACTGGATCAGGTTACGGTCAAAGGAATCTCCCATATCACCGGCGGCGGATTCTACGAGAATATCCCGCGGAGCATCCCGGACGGACTCGGGGCAAAGATAGAGAAGAAGGCGGTAAGGATCCTGCCGATCTTTGATCTTCTTGCAAAGACCGGAGGGATCAGCGAACGTGATATGTTCAATACCTATAACATGGGTGTCGGCATGAGTATCGTTGTGCCGAAAGAAGAGGCGGACAAAGCAGTTGAAGTCCTGAAAGCAAACGGAGAGGATGCTTATATCATTGGTGAAATTGCTTCCTCCGGGACGAAGATCCAGATCAGCTAGGGGAGGAGTGCGATTTGACCGAAAAGAAAGCAAAGGTAGCCGTTCTTGTATCCGGCGGCGGAACCAACCTTCAGGCGATCATTGATGCGGAAAAAAACGGAACGATCCGGTCCGGGACCGTTTCGCTTGTTGTATCAAATAATGAGAATGCCTATGCATTGACACGCGCCGCAAATGCCGGGATCGAGACGGCTGTCCTTCTCAGGAAATTATTCGAAAGCAGCGAGGCATTTGAACAGGCACTGATCCGGACATTGGAAGAGAAGGGAATTGACCTGATCGTCCTTGCCGGCTTTATGACGATCTTAAGCGAGCGTTTTACGACCCGCTTCCGAAACAGAATTATTAATGTCCATCCATCCCTGATCCCGTCTTTCTGCGGTCAGGGATTTTATGGGTTGAAGGTCCATGAGGAGGCTCTGAAAAAAGGAGTGAAAGTTACCGGAGCAACGGTCCATTTTGTAAATGAGATCCCGGACGGAGGCGAGATCATTTTCCAAAAAGCTGTTGAAGTCCTTCCGGGCGATACTCCCGAGACCCTCCAGAAAAGAGTTATGGAACAGGCAGAATGGATCCTTCTTCCGGCTGCCGTAGAGGAGATATCAAAAAGGATCTGCACGGAAGAATAAAATAAGGCAGATATAATTTTGACAGAGTGTTAAGAAAAGAGGGCGAATATGGATATATACAAAATCAATGATATTTACGAACTGATCAAGGACAATTCCTATGTCGGGCGCGGGATCATTACCGGAAAAAGCCCGGATGGAAAGAAAGCGGTTGGTGCTTATTTTATCATGGGCCGGAGTGCGAATTCGAGAAACCGTATCTTTTCCGAAAAGGACGGAACGATCATTACCGAACCGTTTGACGCGTCTAAAGTCGAAGATCCGAGCCTGATCATTTATACAGCAGTTCGGAAATATGAAAACAACCTGATCCTGACGAACGGAGATCAGACCGATACGATCTATGAGGGCATGAAAGAAGGAAAGACGTTTACGGAAGCGCTCAAAAGCCGCGAGTTTGAACCGGACGCTCCGAACTTTACGCCCCGCATCAGTTCAATGATCACCTTTAACGATAATGATTTTACTTATCAGATGAGTATATTAAAAAGCATTGATGCGGAAGGCAGCGCCTGCGCACGGTTTGGTTTTTCCTATCCTTCTATTGCGGGACTGGGTCATTTTATCCATACCTATGTCGGAGACGGAAATCCGATCCCGACCTTCCAGGGAGAACCTGAACGCATCGCTATCCCGGATGATATTGATGCTTTTACCGAATCCATCTGGCGGGGCCTGAATGAAGATAACAAGATCTCTCTTTACGTAACCTATATAGACCTTGAGACAATGGAAGAAGAACATCGTCTGATCAACAAGAATGCTTAAGGAGGAATAACCGGATGAAAGAATTTGAACTCAAATACGGATGCAACCCGAATCAGAAACCGGCGAAGATCTATATGCAGGATGGCAGCGAACTCCCGGTTAAGATCCTGAACGGGCGTCCGGGCTATATCAATTTCCTGGATGCGCTGAATTCCTATCAGCTTGTCAAAGAACTGAAGGCGGCTTTGAATATGCCGGCAGCAGCTTCTTTTAAACATGTCAGCCCGACTTCGGCAGCTGTCGGAACGATCCTTCCGGAGAAGCTGAAGAAGGCGTGCTTCGTTGATGATATTGAGGGACTGGATGATTCCCTGCTTGCCTGCGCTTATGCAAGAGCGAGAGGAACAGACCGTCTTTGTTCTTTTGGCGACTGGGTCGCTCTTTCGGATATCTGCGACAAGACAACGGCAGAGATCATTAAACGCGAAGTTTCCGACGGTGTGATCGCACCGGGTTATGATGACGAGGCACTTGCGATCCTTAAAACGAAACGGGGCGGTAACTATAATGTTGTTGAGATCGATCCTTCTTATGTTCCGGACCCGCAGGAATGCAAGCAGGTCTATGGCGTAACGTTTGAGCAGGGCCGGAATAATTTTGAGATCAACCGCCAGCTGTTTGAGAATATCGTTACGGAAAACAAGGAACTTCCGGAAGAAGCCGTCAGGGATCTTATTATTGCTTTGATCACCCTGAAATATACACAGTCAAATTCTGTAGCTTATGCAGTAGACGGTCAGGCAATCGGTGTCGGTGCCGGTCAGCAGTCCCGGATCCACTGCACCAGACTTGCCGGATCCAAAGCGGATACATGGTTCCTGCGTCAAGCAGATCAGGTTCTGAATCTTCCGTTTAAGGCAGAAGTTTCCAGACCGGAGAGAGATAACGTCATTGACGGATATATTAACCAGAACGAAGAAGATGTCTGCGCGGACGGAAACTGGCAGAAGTATTTTACGGAGCAGCCGAAACCTTTCACCGCAGAAGAGAAAGCAGCATACCTTGCTACCTGCAGTGATGTTGCGCTCGGATCGGATGCCTTTTTCCCGTTCAGCGATAATGTTGAACGCGCAAAAAGAAGCGGCGTAAAATATATTGCTGAGCCGGGCGGTTCGATCCGCGATGACGCAGTGATCGAGACCTGCAACAAATATGGAATCGTCATGTGCTTTACCGGCATGCGGCTGTTCCATCACTAAAACAATGGAACTACTGGAATAAGGAGATGAGCAAATGAAGGTTATGGTTGTCGGCGGTGGCGGAAGAGAACATGCCATCATCAAGAAGTTAAAAGAGAATAAAACGATCGAAACGATCTATGCACTTCCCGGAAACGGCGGGATCGCAAAGGACGCGGAGTGTGTTGCGATCGCAGCAACAGATCTTGAAAAGATCACCGCGTTCGCAAAAGAAAACGCAGTTGATTACGCAGTCGTAGCGCCGGATGATCCGCTGGTTGCCGGGCTGGTTGATGAATTGAACGCAGTCGGGATCCCCTGTTTCGGACCGGATAAAAAAGCGGCTATTATCGAAGGAAGCAAGGTCTTTTCGAAAGATCTGATGAAAAAATACAAGATCCCGACAGCGCAGTATGAGACCTTTGACAATGCGGAGGAGGCTCTCCGGTATATTGAAACCTCGGAGATCCCTGTTGTTGTCAAGGCGGACGGACTTGCGCTTGGAAAGGGCGTTATCATTGCCCAGACGAGAGAAGAAGCCAGAGATGCCGTAAAGAGCATTATGGAAGATAAGAAGTTCGGAAAAAGCGGTGACAAGATCGTTGTTGAGGAATTCCTGACAGGTCCGGAGGTTTCTGTCCTCTCCTTTACGGATGGAAAGAAGGTCGTTCCGATGATCTCTTCCATGGACCATAAAAGAGCAAAGGATAACGATGAGGGACTGAATACCGGAGGCATGGGAACGGTTGCCCCGAATCCCTACTATACGGAAGAGGTCGCGAAGGAATGCATGGAGACGATCTTCCTTCCGACGATCGAGGCAATGAATAAGGAAGGCAGGACCTTTAAAGGCTGCCTGTATTTCGGACTGATGCTTACGGAAAAAGGGCCAAAGGTAATTGAATACAATTGCCGGTTCGGTGATCCGGAGACGCAGGTCGTCCTTCCGCTTTTGGACAGTGATCTTCTTACGATCATGCAGGCGGTTACGAAGGAAGAACTGACGGAAGAAATGGTACAGTTCAGCAGCAAGAGTGCAGCCTGCGTTATTATGGCTTCTGACGGATATCCGGCATCTTATGAAAAAGGATATGAGATCACGATCCCTGAAGAAGTTGCAGATAATGTATATGTAGCGGGTGCAAAGCTTGAGGACGGAAAACTTTTAACATCCGGAGGAAGAGTTCTCGGCGTCACAGCTGTTGCAGATGATTTAAAGAGTGCGCTGAAAGAAGCGTATGAAATGGTTGATAAAGTTTCTTTCGGAAACGCATACTACAGACACGATATCGGGCAAAGAGCCCTTAAGGCATTGGAGGACTAGAATGGTCTACAGAATTTACGTTGAAAAAAAGAAAGAATATGCACATGAGGCATCCAAACTGTTTTCAGAAGCAACTGAACTGCTCGGGATCACGTCGCTCGAAGAGGTCCGCGTCCTGAACCGGTATGATGCGGAGGATATGGATTCGGATCTTTTTGAATCGGCGATCCGGACCGTTTTCTCAGAACCGCAGGTCGATATCGCATCCAGAGAAGTTGATCTTTCCGGCTATACGGTTTTCGCAGTAGAGTATCTGCCCGGCCAGTTTGATCAGAGAGCGGACTCTGCGGCACAGTGTATCCAGATCATTTCCCAGGGAGAACGCCCCCTGATCCGGTCCGCAACGGTTTATGCGCTGAAAGGGGATTTAAAGCCGGAAGAACTTGAGGAGATCAAAAAATATGTGATCAACCCGGTAGAAGCAAGAGAAGCTTCTCTTGAGATCCCTGAGACGTTGAAAACCGATTATGAGATCCCGGAGACAGTAGATACTTTAGAGGGCTTTCGGGAAATGGACCGCGAGACATTAAAGGGAATGATCAAAGAGTTTGGCCTTGCGATGGATCTGGATGATCTGGAATTTTTCCGGGATTATTTTGTAACGGAGAAACGGGATCCGACCGTCACAGAACTGAAACTGGTCGATACCTATTGGTCGGATCACTGCCGCCACACGACGTTCCAGACGATCATTGATGAGATTCATTTCGAGGATGAACTGCTCCAGAAAGCATATGAGACTTATCTTGATACCAGAAAAGAACTGGGCAGGGAAAAGCCGGTCTGCCTTATGGATATTGCAACGCTTGCAGTCAAATATCTCAGAAAACACGGAAAGCTTGATAAACTGGATGAGTCTGAAGAAATCAACGCATGCACCGTCAAAATGGAAATTGAAACGGACGGAGTAAAAGAACCGTGGCTGTTATTGTTTAAAAATGAAACGCATAACCATCCGACGGAGATCGAGCCATTCGGCGGGGCCGCAACCTGTGTCGGAGGCGCGATCCGTGATCCTCTATCCGGAAGATCCTATGTTTACGGAGCGATGCGCCTGACCGGCGCTGCGGATCCGACGGTCCCGGTTTCTGAAACGATCCCCGGAAAGCTGCCTCAGCGCAAGATCGTAACGACTGCGGCAAACGGATACTCTTCTTACGGAAACCAGATCGGTCTTGCAACAGGAATTGTAGATGAACTTTATCATCCGGGATATGCGGCAAAGCATATGGAGATCGGTGCAGTTATTGCGGCGGCTCCCGCGGAGAATGTAAGACGTGAAGTGCCGGCTCCGGGAGATGTTGTGATCCTTCTCGGCGGTTCAACCGGACGGGATGGTGTCGGAGGAGCAACCGGTTCATCCAAAGCACATGATGTCCATTCTGTTGAGACCTGCGGCGCGGAAGTACAGAAAGGAAATGCTCCGGAAGAAAGAAAACTCCAGAGACTGTTCCGGAATCCGGTCGCGAGCCGGATGATCAAGCGCTGTAATGATTTCGGCGCCGGCGGAGTTTCTGTAGCAATCGGTGAGCTCGCGGACGGTCTCGTGATCGACCTGAATGCGGTGCCGAAAAAATATGACGGCCTGGACGGAACCGAACTTGCGATCTCCGAATCCCAGGAGCGTATGGCGGTCGTTGTTGAGGCAAAAGATGTTGAGGCTTTTCTTGCTCTTGCAAAAGAAGAAAACCTTCAGGCCTGCCCGGTTGCGAAGGTTCAGGAAGATCCGCGTCTTGTTATGAACTGGAACGGAAACCGGATCGTAGATATCAGCCGGAAATTCCTTGATTCTAACGGAGCAGAGAAACATATCCGGATCGAAACGGAGAAACTTTCGGCTCCGGAAAAGAAGATCGAAGGAAGTTTTACGGACAATCTGAAAATGGCTGCCACCGATCTTAATTCCTGTTCCAAACGGGGACTGGCGGAGCGTTTCGATTCAACGATAGGCGCCGGAACGGTCCTGATGCCGTTCGGCGGCAAGTACCAGCTGACTCCGTCCCAGGCGATGGTACAAAAAATCTCGGTAGAGAAAAAACATACGAATGACTGCTCCCTGATGGCATGGGGGTACAATCCTTATATAGCGGAGGCAAGCCCCTATCATGGTGCTTACCTTGCGGTTGTTGAATCCGTCTGTAAGCTGGTTGCTTCCGGAGCGGAATTTAAAGATGTTTACCTGAGCTTCCAGGAGTATTTTAAGAAGCCGGGAACCAACAGTAAAAACTGGGGACAGCCGCTGGCTGCTCTTTTAGGAGCATTTATTGCTCAGATGAAACTTGGAATCGGCGCGATCGGAGGAAAGGATTCCATGAGCGGATCCTTTGAGGATCTGCATGTTCCGCCGACGCTTGTCTCGTTTGCGGTAACAACAGAAAAGGCGGATCACATTATATCGGATGACATGAAAAAAGCCGGTGATCCGGTCTATCTCCTTGCTCCGAAACGCGATGAGCAGGGACTTCCGGATGCGGACTCACTCCTTGCTTTGTTTAAGAAAGTGACAGGTCTGATGCGTGACGGGAAGATCGTCTCCTGCTATACTCCGGGACCGTTCGGAATCGGAGAGGCTGTGATGAAGATGGCCTTTGGAAACGGATTCGGCTTCCGCTTCACGGATGCCCTTGATGTTCCGGAACTTTTCGATTACAGCTATGGCGCGTTCATCGCAGAAGCAACGGAACCGCTCGAAGGAGAGGTCCTTTTAGGAACCGTTACGGATGACGGACTCTTTACCTATAAAGAGGAAACCGTTTCCGCAGAGGAAATCTTAACGCTTTATGAAGATAAGCTGGAAGATATTTATAACTGTAATATCCCGGGACCGGAAGGAAATCTGGAGAATTTCTCTTTCACCGCTGAGGTATATCCGTCTCCGGCTGTAAAAACAGAGAAACCGAAGGTGCTGATCCCTGCATTTCCGGGAACCAACTGTGAATATGATAGTGCGAAAGCAGTTGCTGATGCCGGCGCCGAACCGGAGATCATTGTGATCAACAATCTGACTTCCGCTGGAATCACTGCTTCCGTCGAAAAATTTGCAAAAGAACTTGAGTCGGCCCAGATGATTTTTATCCCGGGAGGCTTTTCCGGAGGCGACGAGCCGGATGGCAGCGGAAAATTCATTACTGCCTTTTTCCGGAACGGCAAGATCAAAGATGGCGTTACAAGGCTTTTAGAGGAACGGGACGGATTGATCTGCGGTATCTGTAACGGATTCCAGGCACTGATCAAGCTTGGCCTTGTTCCTTACGGAAAGATCATTGATACGGATGAGACTTGTCCGACTCTGACCTATAATACGATCGCAAGACATCAAAGCCGGATCGTCCGGACAAGGATCAGCTCCAATAAATCTCCTTGGCTGAGCCTGATGAAGACCGGTGATATTGTCAATGTTCCGATCTCTCATGGAGAAGGAAGGTTTATTGCAGAAGAAGATCTGATCCGGAAACTTGCGGAAAACGGTCAGATCGCGACGCAGTATGTAGACCTTGACGGAAATGCGACAATGGATGTCCACTTTAATCCGAACGGGTCCATGTACGCGATAGAAGGAATTACCTCTCCGGACGGCCGTGTCTTTGGTAAAATGGGGCACAGCGAACGAATCGGAGAAGGCCTGTATAAAAACGTTCCGGGGAACTATGATATCCGGATGTTTGAGGCCGCGGTCCGCTACTTCCGTTAAATGCCGGTTAGACATGACACCTAAAATTGTTACAATATTTTGTGCATTTTTTAACTTCGTAAAGAAAAATTAACAATTATATATGACAAAATGACTTTATCTTTTGTGTAAAATGTATTATCATAATGTCATATATAACAAAAAACTGTGAAAAAAATGTACAAATGTTGCAACTGGCTTATTTTAAATCATAAAATAAGTTAACAAAATGTCCACATAATGGTCATATATGAGGTGTATCATGATTTCTAATCAGCTTTTACAGAAGACATTGGACGAAATGAAAGCAATTACAGAAAAGGATATGGCCGTCTTTGACACGGACGGCCATATGTCTGCCGAAACGGTCAGGAATTTATCAATTGATCAAAGGAAGCTTTTCGATTTTTACGAATCTTCCAGAGAGTATAAAGAGATTCCTGACTTTCAGTTATTTAAGATTCAGGATGAAGGCAGGAACGAATATATTCTTGCCGTAAAAGGCAGCTCCTCCAGTTCTGAACTGGTTGGCCGGATGGTCAAGTACCAGATCGAAAAGATGCTTTCGGAATACAAGGAGAAATTTGATAAAGACAATTTTATCAAGTCGCTCCTGGCGGACAATCTTCTTCTTGTTGATATTTTTGACAGATCCAGAAAATTACATATCGAGCTTGAAGCAAAACGGATCGTCTTTCTCGTACGGATGGATAAGAAGAACCAGGATGATGCAATCGGGACTCTTAAGAATATCTTCAGCGAGAAAGAAGATTTTGTTACGGCAATTGATAAAAAGAAGATCATTGTCGTCAAACAGCTCCTCGAAAAGGAAGAGGATGTTTATTCCATCGCGCGTAATATGCTGAATGCGTTAAAGAGCGATATTGACGACGATGTTACGATTGCTTACGGAACGATCGTGAAAGATCTCAAAGAGGTTTCGAGATCTTATAAAGAAGCAAAGATGGCGCTTGATGTCGGGGATATCTTCTTCAGTGAACGCCGGATCAACCCCTATGAGACGCTTGGGATCGGCCGTCTGATCTACCAGCTTCCGATGCCGCTCTGCAAGCTCTTTATCAATGAAATCTTTAAAGATATCTCACCGCTGGATCTTGATGAGGAAACGATTGAAACGATCAACAAGTTTTTCGAAAATTCGCTCAATGTGTCTGAAACATCACGCCAGCTTTTTATTCACAGAAATACCCTGGTGTACAGACTGGATAAGATCCAGAAAATGACCGGATTGGATCTTCGCGTTTTTGATGACGCGATAACCTTTAAGATTGCCCTCATGGTCTCCAGTTACATGCAATATGTAGAACAGCTGGAATACAAATAAACGGAGGATACTATGATAAGACTCGAAAATGTTTCAATGACTTATGATGATCAGCATACCTATGCGCTGAATCATGTAAGCCTTACGATCGAGGATGGTGAATTTGTTTTTATCGTCGGAGATTCCGGCGCAGGAAAAACGACCCTGTTTAAGCTGCTGATCAAAGAGATGCAGCCGACATCCGGGGAGATTTTCGTAAACGGAAAAGCAGTGACCCGTCTCCGCCGCAGAAAGATCCCGATGCTCCGGAGAGAGATCGGTGTTGTCTTTCAGAATTTCCGCCTCTTAAAAGACCGGAATGTTTATGAGAATATCGCGTTTGCACAGAGAGCGATCTCCGCGCCGACAAAAGATATCAATAAAAATGTTGCAGAAGTACTTACGTTAACAGGAATCTCGGAAAAATACAGATCTTTCCCGGACCAGCTTTCCGGTGGAGAGCAGCAGAGGGTCGCGCTTGCAAGAGCGTTGGTCAATAAGCCGAGCATTCTCCTGGCCGATGAGCCGACCGGTAACCTCGATCCCGGAAATTCGCGCGCGATCATGGAGATCTTAGAAGAGATCAACCGCCGCGGAACAACGGTCATTGTTGTTACCCATAACCATGAGATCGTCCGGATGATGAACAAGCGTGTCATCAACCTGAAAAACGGAATGGTTGCAAACGATATTCAGGAAGGAGGGTTAGCTTATGAAAGGTAATTCTTTCTTCTATTGCCTTGGACAGGGATTCAAGGGAATCAAACGAAATAAAGTCTTTTTCCTTGCGTCGGTTGCAACGATCGCGGCCTGTGTCTTTATGGTTGGGATCCTTCTTGCAGTCATGATGAATATTAACTTTGTTTTGAAAGAAGCACAGGATTCCGTCAGCATCACTGTTTTCTTTGATGAGGATCTGAATGAAGCTGAAATCAAAGAGATCGGAAAACGGATCGAAGCCTGGGAGGAAGTTTCCAAAATCGAGTTTATCTCTGCAGAGGATGTATGGGCAACTTTCAAGGAAAGCTATTTTAAAGATAATCCGGAACTGGCGGAAGGCTTTGCAGGTGACAATCCGCTTGCAAGTTCAGCCTCCTATGCTGTCTATTTTAATGATATTGATCAGCAGAAGACGATCGTAGACAGATTATCATCCCTGACCGGAGTCCGGAAGGTCAATAGTTCAGAAGTGACTGCAAACGCACTCTCGGATGTCGGAAAGATCGTCAGTATTATTTCCCTTGTCATCGGAGTCGTTTTGTTCTGCGTTTCCGTATTCCTGATCTCCAATACGATAACGACCGGTATTACGGTCCGTTCGGAAGAGATCAAGATCATGAAATACGTCGGAGCGACAGACTTCTTTGTCAAATCGCCGTTTGTATTTGAAGGTATTATTATCGGTCTGATCGGAGCGATCATTCCGCTTGTGATCCTCTTCTTTGTATACCGCTCCGCGATCAGCTATATCGTAAACCAGTTTAATACGATCTCTGATGCGTTCTCGATGATGCCGATCGCTCAGGTCTTTACGATCCTGGTTCCGGTCGCACTTATCCTCGGAGCGGGAATCGGTTTGATCGGAAGTATTATTGCTACGAATAAATATATTAAGGTTTGATCAGCTTATGAATAACAACAATGGAAATATAAATCCAAATATGCAGCCGGGGAATACCCCGAATAATAATTCGAATTATAACGCAAACTATAACCCTAATTATAATCAGAACTATAGCCAGAACTATAATCAGAATTACAATTATGGTTATAACTACAACCAAAACTATGACCCGAACAATAACCCGAATGTTCCGCCCCAGGGAAGCCGGAACGGAAGTCCAAAGAAACCGAAAAGCCGGTTTGGAATCGGAATCCTTGTCGGAGTTCTGATCACGATAGCGGCCCTGTTAGTTGCAGCGGTATTAGGGGTCTTTGTGTTCTTTAACGGAATGAAGAAGGGGACTACGGATCTGAATTATCAGGAAAAACTGGATACGATCCAGAGTTATCTTGATATGTATTTCCTTTGGGACATTGATGAAGAAGCGATGGAAGATTCACTTGCAGAGGGACTTCTTGCCGGAACCGGGGATAAATACGCTCAGTATTATTCGAAAAAAGAATTCGATAATCTGATGGAAGAGATCAGCGGAAGCTATGGAGGGATCGGAGTCAGCATTATTGAGAACGATGACGGAATGATCGAGGTCGTTCAGGTCTTTGAGGGATCGCCGGCAGAGGCAGCCGGAATCCAGGCGAAGGATATTATTATTGAGGCGGACGGAATCACGGAAATCAGAGACGTTGATCATCTTGTCGAACTGGTTCGGGGAGAACCCGGAACGACGGTTGATCTTGTAGTCAAAAGAGACGATAAAGAAATCCCGGTTACCGTTGAGCGCCAGATCATTGAAATGGAACTGATCACTTATGAAATGCTGGAGGACCATATCGGATATATCCGGCTTTCGGAATTTGAAACGATCGCAATAGAGCAGTTTAATCAGGCACTGGATGATCTTGAATCCCAGGGGATGACTTCCCTGATCATCGATATCCGGGATAATCCGGGTGGAGATTATGATACCGTTATCGCGCTGGCAGACCGTGTTCTTCCGGAAGGAAAGATCACAACTGTAATTGATAAGAACGGAACAAGTTCTGTTGAGACCTCGGATGAGGAGCACCAGATCAATATCCCGATGGTCGTATTGATCAATGGGAACAGTGCAAGTGCATCCGAACTCTTCAGCGGAGCGATCAAGGACTACGGAATTGCCACGATGATTGGAGAAACAACGTTCGGAAAAGGAATCATCCAGAGTATTTACCGTCTTCCGGACGGCTCAGGAATGAAATTTACAACACAGGAATATCTGACCCCGAACGGCAACCATATTCACGAGATCGGTGTTTCCCCGGATATTGAAGTAGCGATTCCGGAGGAAGCTTATGAGGATGGAGTTGTTACCAGAGAAGAAGATGTCCAGCTTCAGACAGCAATCGACTTTTTAAAGGACAAAACGAAGTAAGGACAACAAGCGGAAAAGAAAGGAAAAACGATAGTTTATGAAAAAATGGAAACGAATCGTACAGATCCTTCTTGTTGCAGTGATAGGGATCATGCTCGCCTTTCCGACTTTTGCAGATGATCTTTTTGATGCGAAGCAGAAGCAGAAAGAACTGGAACAGGAACTGTCGGATAGTGAGGCAAAGCTTGAGGAGCTGAAAGAGAACGTGGAAAGCGCACAGCAGGCAGTCGATGAGATCGACAGCGAGATTGCTGCCGTTGAAGCGGTGATCAGTGATTATGAGCTCCAGAAAGAAAACCTTGAGACTAAGATCGACGAACTCCAGAAACAGATCGATGAGAAACAGGTCGAGATCGAACATGAATACGATATGATGAGCAAACGGATCAAGTTCCTCTATGAGAATCTGGGAAATTCGTATGTTGAAGCATTTCTGACCTCCGAGACCTTTTCCGATGCCCTGAATAAAGTCCAGTACCTGATCGAGCTTTCCGATTATGACAGAAAACAGATGGAGACACTGGAAAAACTTCAGAAAGGGATCGAGAAAGATCAGGCTGAAGTGGAAGAAGAAAAGGAAGGCGTTGAGTCTCTGATCAGTGCCCAGAATGACCAGAAAGATGTCCTGGACGGGATGCTCGCGGTCAAAGCGGAAGCACTTCAAACCGCGCAGGAGGCACAGGCAATCGCAGAAGAGCAGAACGCAGCAATCGCACAGATGCTCGAAGAGCAAAAAGAGACCGTTGATCAGCTTGTCGAGGAATATAACGAGCGTCTGAAAGAACAGCTGCGGGCACAGATGCAGGCGCAGGGCAGCGGTGTTGAACCCGAAGGAGAGATCATCTTTGCGCCGGGTGGTTATATCTGGCCGCTTCCATCCCCTTATTACTCGAACTATATTACTTCACGGTTTGGCTGGAGAGGCGATCCGTTCGGCGGTGGCTATGCGGACTTCCATGGCGGACTCGATATCGGAGCGCCGTGCAACACCCCGATCATGGCGGTTGCAGACGGAACTGTTATTATCTCTCAGGACGGCTGGAACGGCGGCTGCGGAAACTATACGGTTATTTACCATGGCGGTGGCGTCTATACCGAATACATGCACCAGAATTATCGTGCGGTTTATGTCGGACAGGCTGTTTTGCAGGGTGAAGTCATCGGATATGTCGGAACAACAGGATCTTCGACCGGATACCATCTTCATATCGGATTTGTAATGTCGGATCATGGTTTCGATACCTCCTGCAGAGTCGATCCGGGACCAATCCTCGGTGCATACTAAAGAGATTTTAAACTCAACTTAAACAATTGTATTACGACACCTCCTGTATTTTACGGGAGGTGTTATTTTTATACTGCTCAGTGAATTATAGTTCAGTATATGGCTGAATTATGATTGTCTTTACGAAACTTAAAACATCCTATATTCTGTGAATGACTTAAATATACTTCAAACACAATGAAAAGCAACTGTTATTATAAGAAATACTGAACTACGGTATATGACGGGGGATGTTATGGATTTTGGAGAAAGATTAAAACAATTTCTGGAAGAGAAAAAAATGACGATGAATTCCCTGGCCAATGAAACAGGGATCACGTACAACATGATCAAAAAGTATTGCAACATGGGTGCGGAACCAACGATTTCCTATGCAGCGAAGATCGCGGATGCGCTTGAGCTCTCCATTGATGAATTAATGGGACACGAGGCAAAAACGAAAAAAAGCATGTTCCAGGAAGTATTTGAAGAGGATATGACCTATATCAAAGGATTTATGCGAAATGTACGTCGTTTTGCGGATCGTACTGCCGTGATCGATCCTCTTGCGGAGACAACGCTGACTTATACAGAGCTGAACCGGGATGTAAACCGGTTTGCGAATGCCCTGTCTGACCATGGTGTTGTTTCGAAGGATGTTGTATTGTATCAGCTTCCGAACAGCATGGAATTTCTTCTTTGCTATTTAGCTCCGCAGAAACTCGGCGCCGTCAACAGTCCTGCAAACTATAACTTCTCCCCCGGAGAGACTGTTGTTTGCTTAAATACAAGCAAGCCGAAAGTATTTGTATATGATGCTGCTTTTAAAGATGCTTCCTTGAAAGCGTTGGAGATCGCAGAGACAAAACCGGAGATCGTTCTTATGGTTGGAGAAGGGGAACTTCCGGAAGGGCATGTTTCATTTGCAGAATTTATAAAAGGATATCCGGAAAGTGAACCGCTGACGTCCTATGTTCCGAATATGTATGACGAGGCTATGCGCCTTTATACTTCCGGAACGACCGGAAAGCCTAAGGGAGTTCCGATGTATCATGCAAATGAAGTCATGAGTGCGCATGATGTTATGATGCATTTCCCGATGAATCCAACCGATCGGACAATGAATACGACGCCCTGGTTCCACAGAGGCGGAATCCATTCGGGTGGACCTTGTCCGACATTGTATGCCGGCGGCTCCGTAGTCATAATGCGAAACTTCCAAAGCCTTTTGTCACTGAAATATGTGGAAAAATATAAGATCACATTCCTGATCGGTGTTCCATCGATCATTAAGATGCTGGTCCGCCATCAGGAAAAGTATAAAGCCGATCTTTCAAGCCTGAAGGGGATCATTACAATGGGCGCTCCATTTGAGAGAGCAGACTGCCTTAAGGTCCATGAAGTTCTTACTCCGAATCTGTTTAATGGATACGGAACAACGGAGACATTCTGGAATACATTCCTTCGACCATATGATCTTCCGGAAATGGCTGGAACAGCAGGAAAATCCTGTACGGATGATGATGTTCGCGTTGTTAAATATGTGGAAGGGAAAAAGAGCGAGCCGGATGAACTTGTTGCTATGGATGAAAGCGAGACCGGAGAGGTTATTATCCGGACTCCGAAGTCTTCCTACTGCTATTATAATAATCCGGAGGAGGACGCAAACAAGTTCTACAAAGGCTGGATGTATACAGGCGATCTTGCCACATGGGATAAAAACCAATTCATTACAATTTCCGGACGGAAAGACGATATGATCATTTCGGGTGGTGAAAACATTTACCCTCCGATCATTGAAGAAGCCGTGAATACACATCCGAAAGTTGCGGCATGCGCAGTTACAGGTGTTCCGGATGCTGTGCGCGGGGAGGCGGTTGTTGCATATGTTGTTCCGGAAGATGATTCCCTGACGATTGGAGACCTTGTTGATCATTGCAACGCGTCAGATCTTCTTTCCGGATACAAGAGGCCGCGTTATTACCGGATTGTAAAAGAGCTTCCGATGACGGCAACCGGAAAGCTTCAGCAATACCTTGTTAAGGAAATGGCCCTTACGGATATGGAAAACGGACTCTTAAAACTTGCGATGAAATAATCAGGCGGTATTGTCGCGCACCGGTTCCATGCTATAATATGTGATATCCGCGGAGGAAAGCTCCGCAGGAAATAGTCATACTTTGAGGAACAAAAGATGGAAAGATATTGCAGACAGGTTTTTTACTATGAAACGGATAAGATGTCAATCGTTCACAACGCCAATTACCTTCGGATCTTCGAAGAGGCACGGTTGTTTTTTATGGAACAGGCGGGAATCCCGTATCCGGTGATCGAAGAGGCGGGGATCCTGATCCCGGTCGTTGATGCTTATGTCCGTTATCATCAGACAATGAAATACGGAGACGAATTTTACGTGGATGTTCAGCTGACCGAATTCAACGGAGCAAGAATGAAATATATATATGAGATCCATCGTAAGGGAGATGAGGCGCTGATCGCATCCGGGTTTTCCAGCCATTGTTTTATTGATGAAATAAAGCGGCTTCCACTCAACGTAAAAAGACGTCTGCCGGAAGCATATGAAAAAATGATTGCTGCATTGTCAGAAGAATAAGGAATCGTGATTGAGACAATAAAAGAGACCTGAAAAGGTCTCTTTTCTACTGTTCTGAAATCCATCAGCAATAATGCGGCCAGGGATCACTGTTCTCATTGCCGGCCCAACCGGTGGAGGAGGAACTGTCAAATTGCCACATCCCGTACTGAATGACCGGACCCCAGTTCAATTCGAAAAGTTTCCAGCCATCTTTGCATTTGCGAAGTTTCATGATGTATCTTCCGATATCCGGCATCGCAGGGCACATCTCTCCGGCATTTCCAAAAGCTTCCCCCATCATAGTCCAACCAAGATCAAGGAAATAAGCAGCAGCAGTATCCTTGCTAAGAGGAACGATATACGGAGTCGAAAGAGTATGAACCCCTTGTTTTTTTCGCTGAAGTGTCCGCATACGTTCCATCATATCGAATTGGTCTTGAAATCCTCGATAGCCAGGTACCGGAATCATAACATCGCACAAAAGGTCGTTTGCGTCTTTTTGAAGTGCACGGCTTTCAAATACAGAAGGGTCACAGGTGCGAATTGCGTCTGTCCAGAGAGCAGACCGATTCCGGATATCACAGAGATCTTCCGGAGACAAAAGATCTCCGCTTCCTGTAAAAAGTGACTGTCTGAGTTTTCTCTTTATCATCTCTTTCGCCTGCGGAGGTGTCATCGGATTTGCACTGAGCGCAGCGAGCAAAACCGGCTTAGAAGAACAAACAGGAGATACGTTCTCATTGCTCAAAGAAAACGTCCTTTTACTCTTGGGAAACTATTTACACGAAAGGAAACCTGGCAGTTGATGTTTGGCTGGGGGCTTCCATGGTTCGGAATGATGGCTGTTTGGATGGCTTGATACGAAGATCGGATGTAAAAAATCATCTATTATTTTAGGGTTCGCTTTACTGGTCGGATGTGTTGCAGCTTTTCTCCACCCGGCCGGGATGTTCTTCGTATGGCTTTGTGCTGTTATGATGGCGCTTGGTCAAGGCGCTATGGCAAACCTTGTTCCGTCTATGATCGCCAGCTGGTTTGGAAGATGGGATTTTCCTGCTGCAAGCAGACTTCTGTTCCCACTGGTCAATATCGTAGCAACTGCCGGAATGACGCTGGTTGGAGTTTTCCTCTCTCACAATATTCCTTTCAGTACATTGTATATAGTAAGTTCAGTGGTTACTGCTATCGGTGTGGTCATTATGTTTACAGTAAAAGAGGAAATGATCGGAAGAAAAGATTGAGAGTGTTGTGGCTGCCCGGAAGGGCAGCCACTTTTTCTGAATCATTATTGAAAAGAAGAAGAAATGAATATATTATTCTCAAGGCTGTGGTGGTGCTTCACCCGGAGCACCGCCTTCACCGCCAGGCATTCCGCCCGGAGGCATTTCTCCAGGTGGCATTCCGCCGGGACCGCCGGGGCCGCCCATCATGCCTTGCATTTCCATTTCAATATATTTGTCACTGATCGTCATAGTACCGTCTTCCGCAACATCAAGCCATCCGACCAGACCGAATGCAACATCTGTGATCACGGCGCCGCTTGCAGGTTCCTCCTGTGTTGCGCCGATAATGTAGTAATTCTGTCCTTCAAAGGAGAAGTCAGAGTATTTGCCCATACATTCGTTCCGGTATGTCTGACCGATCACCCAGTCTTTGGAATCAACCATTCCGACTGATCCGCCGCTGGTAAGGTCTCCGGCTTCTTTGGATGTTCCGTCGTATTCTTTTCCATCGACATACAGTTTTGCTCCGTTGGTCAGATTGATCGTTCCGTTATTGACCAGTCCTTTGATATAACAGTCTTCATCTATATTCCAGGTTGCACCTTCTTCCAAGGTCACCAGGACATTCGCGCCAGCCATGATCTTATTGATCATATGAGAGATGATATAGTACTCGTTCATCGTAAATTCATTGATCTGGATAAACGCTGCTTTTGATTCGTCAGTCGTTTCTTTTCCGTCTTCGTCCAAAAGAGTGTATTTTACGGTACAAGATTCACCACCATTCGGGGCGATTCCCTCGCCATATTTTTCAGCAAGTTTGTTCAGGAACTCTACCGCTTCTTTTGAATAAGTAAGACCATGAACCGCTGAAGTGGATGTGATTGCGCCATTCAGGGTGACATCTGTTCCGATATTGACCATCAGGCCGCCGGCTGTCGTATCTTTTCCGGTTCCGGAACCATTCAGGATATCGCCGGTATATTCAACCGGAGTTCCGTCAATATCTGTTTCAAGGCTTAAGGAGGTATTGTATGCACCGCCTTCCTGAGGGTTTACAAAACCGGGCTCATTCGGATCTGAAAATCCAGAAGAAAATGTTGGCATGCCCCAAGCCTCTCCGTTCCATTTATGGAAACCGGCAGAACCATCAGTATCACCACCTGCACCGGAAGTTCCGTATCCGTCATCATCATCCATCATCTGGAAAATAATCCCGGAATTTGGATTCAGTTCTGCACCGGAGATCGTATAGTCTGAGGCCTGTGCGCCACGGACAAGGATGACTGCTTCCTCGGTATTCCATACAGAGCCTTTATCCAGGATCACTTCTTCTGCGCCCTGATGATCCATAACACCAAATACCGAATTGACAACCGTATCTTTCGCATCTCCTTCATAGGTGAAAACAGCTTCGTCTTTACCCATGTTCGCAGCGGTAAGCCCGTTTGCAGAAGGACCATAATAAGTCGGGCCGGCACCGGTCAGGATCGTTGCGTAAGTTGTTCCGTCGAAGGTAGTTCCAAAGAAGTTCTCATAGGAACTACCAATATTGTATGTTCCGTATCCGGAACCGTAATTTCTTTCATATCCGAAGAGGGCAGCGCCTCCGTTCATTGAATCTGAACTGTCATTTCCGGTTGGATCTGTTCCGTCATAGTTTGAGATCTTCAAAGTTGAATTGATAACGTTGACGGTCGGAGTAGAGCAGTCGTCTGTGGAAATGACTGCCCAGGAACCGGATTCAATTGTTGAATCTGCTACGGTAAAGGAACTGTTCGTTCCGAGAACATTGGAAGCTCGTACGCCTCCGTAGATACCGAGGATCCATGGAGGGGAGAGCATGAATGCCTGAGCAGCGGTGCTTGCATAACCCTCATATGCTTCTGTCAGAGGGTTACTGCCGGCTGTATAGATTTTAGAATCTGTCATGACTGCATCCGCATAAGCATCAACGATAACACCATCACGGCCGAATCCGTCTGTCTTGATTGAAATGTTCTCCATGTTCAGAGTTGTTTTTGTATTCTCTCCGCCGGTTGCGGTTACAACAGTTCCAAGTGCAGTAAAGTCATTTGCATTCTTGCCGTCAGAATTGTCGGAAAAAGCAAGCGAGACGTCTTTCATCTCTACGTTCGTATCCGTATCTGTACCGACAACAGCCAGATAACCGGTGTTGGTTGCTTCCTTGTCATTGATCTCATCTCCGAGCTCTGAGGAAACATTGACGTTATTGATCTTAACAATATCCCCATCCGCGATTGCCGTATCTTTCAGGTTTCCGCTGATTTCCGTACCCTTGACCAGGGAACCGAGAATAAAGCTGCTGCTTACGCCTTTTTCCGCCCATGCAGGAATAATCGATCCTGTATAGGTAACTTCATCATTGGCTGATAATTGAATCATCCCGGTTGTTGTAAAAGCAGAGCCGGAATCTTCTCCTGGAGATGTATTCCCGCAGGCTGCAAGAGAAAACGCAAGAACGGCTGCAGCCGAAATCGCGAAAATCCGCTTCAGTTGTTTGTTTCGTGTTTTCATAAAAAAACTCCTCCCTGATTATTGTTGAACATTCAACAATTTTAGTTTAAAACAGGAAGGAGGTTTAGACTATCAAGTCTTCAGTTGTCACCCTACAATCTAAACATTAAACAAGAACACCTTTTTCTTTATTATAGGTCAGCTTTTTCTCATTTTCGTCGAGGATGTAAGTGATCGTGATCAGATTCCCTTTCCGGCTGATATCTGTAATTTCAGCATCTGTAAGTTTTTGCGCCTCTTTCAGGATCTCATATTTTTCCGCATCATAGGCCCCGACGTTATCGCTGGTCAGATAAAGGGAGCCGCAGAGGTGATTCAGGATACAGAGCGCCTTGCGCTGTTCTTTCGACAGCTTGATATTGTCATCCCTTAAGAGGAAGACGTCCGGGTCGCATCGGAAAACGCTTCCGTCCATATGGGCACGGAAGATCGTATTTTGGATCGTAACCTTTGTTGAGATCCTCTCACGATGCATTTTCCGCATGTAAAATACATCATCGAAAACCAAGGAAACGTCCGGCCCGATCCGGCAGTAGTCAACCAGATTGAACGCAGATGAGAGCGGAACTCCGCAGCCTAAGATCAGTTTGTCTTTTAATATTTCACGAAGCCCCTTCATTCCCGCGCGCATGATCTCAGCGCGGGTATAGGTCCCGTCATGGATCAGGGCAGCGGCATAAAGAAAGTCCAGCTTAAAGAAATCGAACCCAAGGTCCATAAAGTATATAAGACATCTGCGGATGTATTCCTGAACTTCCGGAAGGCGGATATCAAGAACAACGAATCCGCTCCAGTTGCTTCCGGCGAAGAGTTCTTTTCCGTTTTCCTTGTAAAGCCAGTCCGGATGATCTTGAAAGATCCGGCTTTTTGTTTCACAGACAAACGGTGCAAGCCAGATCCCGGCTTTCAGCCCTTTCGCATGAATCTTTTCAACGATTTTTTTCAATCCGGCAGGGAATTTATGCGGATCAATATCCATCCAGTCTCCGACAAACGTTTCATAGCCATCATCGATCTGGAAGAGCTCAAAATGATCGCTGTCAATTCCGTCAAGAGCCGTCTGGATCTTTTCCTCGTTGATATTCTGGTAATGCAGATACCAGGATGTATAGCCCCGAAGCTTCGGAGCAGAGCAGGTCCCGTAATTTGCAAAGTATTTCTGAAGGACCTCACGGCAGGTTCCCTGATAAACAACAAAATCATAAAGACAAAACGTACCATCAACCTTTTTCAGACCGCAGTCGCTTCGGATCGACATGATCTCTTCCAGCTTTTTATAGTGGATGATCAGAAACGCATTTTCTTCATTCAGGGACCCGATCAGATCGCAGCTTCCGTCTTTCTTCTTGCGGTAAGAATAGGTAAAACTATGGAAGTTGTCCTTCTGGTAATCCATAAACCAGGCATCTCCGTAGTTCTCAAAGTGAAAGATATTCCGGAGAAACGCAGGAACTTTTTTGACATCGTGAATATATTCAGAAAGCATATATTCTTTGGTGTCGGTCCATGACTGGTAACCATTCACAAAGATCAGATCTTCCTGATAGTAGTTGTAGGGGACCTCGAAGGAAGAGGTAACAAGCGTCAGCGGCTTTTTTGCGTGAAAAGTAATCGTTGTCCGTTCACCGGCTTGGTCAAGGGACAGGAAATAGTCTTCTGTTTCCGGCCCCTTTCCGCGCTTTTCAATCCCGTCTATCCGGTATCTGATATTGATATCTGATAATTGAATAATCATATTTATTCTTCGATTCCTTCTGCTTTATGTTCATCGGAGATCGTCTTCATGACCTTCTTCTCATTGTAGAGACCGAGGATAATTGCGCCGAGGACACAGAAGACGATAGCAACGATTGCAACGATCCGAAGACCGGTGGAAGAAGCAGTAAGGTCATTGCTGGTAAGATCCTGTGTTGTTCCGAGGACTGCAAGGGAAGTAAATGCGAGCATTGCGATCGACTGTCCGAGTTTCATCGCAAAGGTTCTTGCTGCAAAGAACATGCCTTCTCGTTTTTCTCCTGTCAGGATCGCATCTTCTTCTGCCACGTCAGCAACGATAGACTGCGGAATAATTCCGAGAAGCGCCATCGGGAAAGCGGCAATAATGACGATGATAACACCGAAAACGATTCCCGGGAGCGGAAGAATACCGATCAGAGCGGTGATCAGATATGCAAGCGCAAGACCCAGGAAACCGGTAATGACCAGCTTTTTCTTTCCAAACTTCTTGACCAGCTTGGAAACGATCGGATAGAAGCATGCCGAAAGGACCGTCATTGCACCTAGGAAAACGGTGGTATAGAACTCGTCAAGCTGCATGGAGACTTTGACGAAGAACGGAAGTCCGGTCTGGAATAAGGTGAGTCCGATCCAATACGCGATATCAGAACCGGCAAATTTCAGGAACTCTCTGTTCTTGAACGTAGCACCAAGACTCTTAAATGCATTAGACTGGCTTGGTACCGCATCAATAAAATCTTTTTCATGTAGTTTGAAGGTCGGGATCAGCATGCAGATCAGTGCGATGATCGCGAGCACAATGAACCAGATCCGGTAGCTCCAGCCATATCCGACCATCTTCTGTAATGGCCCGGCAAGTACGAACGGAAGATAGGCGATGACCGTTCCGAAGAAATAGGTCAGAGAGATCGCCGTTGAAATATACATTCTGTCCTCCTGCGTTTTTCCGAACTCGGAGATCAGCGCATTATAAGGAGTACAGTACATTGTCATAAACAAATAGAAGAGGATCAGGAAGACCAGGATCCAGACGATATTGATCGTACTGATCGTTTCGACCGGCGCACAGAATACCAGAACGGTAATCACTGCAAACGGGATCGCAGCCCTGCGCATAAACGGTATCCGGCGTCCTTTCGGGTTTTTGCTCCGGTCAGAGAGAGAAGCAATCCACGGGTCCGTTACCGCGTCAAAAATACGGCAGATAAAAGTGATCAGGCCGAGAACCGTCAGTACTCCGAAAATGATCAGTCCGGTCGGAACGTAGAATTTCGCTCCGGCTTCGACTGAACCGGTAGTCGGCAGATAAAACGTGACAAGCCATGTACTGATGATGCCTCCCAGAATGGACCAGCCAAGCTGACCTACTGCAAAGGTCCACATCTCCTTTTTTGTTAAGCGTCTGGTATTCATGATATTTTGTATTCCTTTCTATGAGTAATTGTTTTAACGATTAGTATTCTTGATATTTGATCAGTTCGTACGAGTCATGCCCGTTATAATACTTCGGATATACACTGGCAGATCCGGTTCCGATCTGGTTTAGATCCGAAGCAGAGGCAGCCTGATCCGGGGTCATGGAATAATAATACTCTGTGACCGCAAGCCCGCCGATTGATTCATAGGAAAAATCGGAAAGTTTATATTTGATAAACGTCATTTCGTAATGGCCGTCCGGGAAGGAGAGCACAGAATCTACAACAACGAATTCCAGTGTTGTTCCTCCGCCGGCAGGCACCCAGTAAAGATTGCCGTTACTGTAATATGGTCCGCTATAAAAACTTTCATAAGAATCAGCCGGATACGGGAATGACTGAAGTTCTCCCGCTGTGACAGAATCGCCGAAGAAACGTTCAAGGACCGAATTAGCGTAATCGAGAGTAATGGATTCATACATGCCATAGGAGATTGCGCCGGCTTCGTTGATCTTTGCGTAAGCGTGAGCGAAATTGATCAGGAATTCCACGTTATGATCTTTTACATCATACTGCTGAATAAACTGTTCCGCGAAATTGCTTAGGAAGATATTTGCTTCGTACTGCATGTTTCCTGTTAGAGAAACCGGAGTCCCTTCCGCCTTTGTTTCCGTCTCCGTTTCCTGAATCTCTGTAATAGAAGCCGAATTCCCGCTTGTCTCCGGTTCAGACTCCAAGGATATGGTTGCTGGCTCCGCTTGATTCTCCGGTTTGTGTCCGATGCGGATCCCGCATCCGGTTATAAAAAAAAACAGTGCAGGCAAATAAAATTGCTGTAAAAAAGAGCTTTTTAAAAGTCCCCATAATATACCGTCCCAATCATAATTCTACCCTCGTTGCTATTATAAAGTAGCTTTAAAGTCTGCGCAAGGAAATAAACCTGTTCTGCCGGAGAAAGACAGTTGTGGTAAAAGCAGAGGGTTTGTACTATAATATAAACTGGTTTTTTATAGGCTTAAGAAAAGGAAAGCAGAACCGGACATGGATAAGATTGCGATACTGATTCCCTGCTATAATGAGGCACCTACGATCGGAAAAGTCATTCGTGATTTCCGGGAGTACTTGCCGGAAGCAACGATATATGTTTATGACAATAATTCCACGGATGGAACGGATGAAATCGCCCGAAAAGAAGGAGCGATTGTTCGATATGAAAAAAAACAGGGAAAAGGAAATGTTGTGAAACGGATGTTCCGAGAGATCGACGCGGAATGCTATCTGATGGTTGACGGAGACGATACTTATTCTGCTTCTGACGGACCGGCACTCGTAAGCAGGGTCCTTTATGACGGAGCGGATATGGCAATCGGGGACCGGCTGTCATCAACCTATTTTGAGGAAAATAAAAGGGTCCTGAACAGCTTTGGAAATGTGTTGATGCGGAAAGTGATCAACGGGATCTTCCGAAGTGATATCAAGGATATTTTGACCGGATACCGGGCATTCAGTTTTGATTTTGTTAAGACTTTTCCAATCTCTTCATCGGGATTTGATATTGAGACAGAGATGACGATCCATGCCATCGATAAAAAGCTCCAGATCGACAATGTTGTGATCGATTATAAAGACCGGAAAGCAGACAGTAAAAGTAAACTGAATCCGGTCAGGGATGGGTTGCGAGCCATCGGGAAAATGCTGTCCCTTTATAAAAACTATAAGCCAACCGGTTTTTTCGGAATTATTGCGGCAATCCTCTTTATTATCGGAGCAGCTTTCTTTATTCCGATCCTGGTCGAGTTTATACAAACGGGACTGGTCCCTAAGATCCCGACGTTGATCGTCTGCGGATTTTTGATCCTGGCAGCAATCATCTCGCTTTTTGTCGGAGTCCTTTTAAGCAATATCGTACATAAGAACCATCAGGATTTTGAGATCGCAAGGCTTTCCGCTCACGGACGGTATTGTGACCTGTTGGAAAGAAAAGAGAAAAAAAGCCGGACGGGATGGCTGAAGCGATAAGATGAAGATCCTAGTTGTCTGCCAGCATTACTGGCCGGAAAATTTCAGAATCAATGATATCGTAGAGGGTTTTCTTGAACGCGGCCATCAGGTCGATGTTCTTTGCGGACAACCGAATTACCCGGCCGGACAGTTCTTTCCGGGATACGATTCGCACTCTGTGAAAGAGGAAAAACACGGAGATGTTACGGTCTACCGGACCTTTGAGATCAAACGCGGAAATAATTCCAACCTCCGGATCTTTTTGAATTATATTACTTATCCGATCGCGAGCTGGCTGCGGGTCTTAAAGCTGAAAGAGAACGGGTATGAGCGTATCTTTATTTATCAGCTTTCGCCTGTTTATATGGCAGCCGCAGGACTCAGGCTCGGGAAGAAAAAAGGGATCGAAACAACAATGTATATTCTGGATATCTGGCCCCAGAATCTTTATTCTGTCCTGAATATCCGGAACCGTTTTCTCCGGAAAATGCTGTACCGGTCCTCAATGAATATTTACAGGAAGCCTGACCGGCTGATCACAGTCTCGGAAAAAATGAGGCAATATTTCCTTAAGAAGCTGGAGCTTACGGAAGACAGGATCACCTTTGTTCCCCAGTGTCCGGAAAAATTATATGAAGAGCGAAGGGAAGATCCTGCACTGAGAGAACGCTTTCAGGGAGGTTTCAATATCGTTTTCACCGGTAATATCTCTCCGGCCCAGAATTTTCCTCTGATCCTTGAGGCGGCTGCGCGGTTGAAAGAGACCGGATTTCAGGATATTCGTTTTGTGATCGTCGGAGACGGAATGAGCGCAAAAGATGTTAAGGCGGAGGTCGAGGAAAAGGGACTTTCAGAGATGTTTTTCTTTGAAGGATTTCATCCGATCGAACAGATGCCGTTCTACACGGATATCGCGGATGCATTGATCGCAACTTTAAAATCCGAAGGAGTTGAGGATTTCTCTATTCCGGCAAAAGTCATGAGCTATATGGCTTCCGGAAAACCGCTGCTCATCGCAATGGAAGGTGAGATCAACGAGATCATTGAGAAGGCAGGCTGCGGGCTGACTTCCTCTCCAGAAGATGCGGAAGCGATGTGCCGGAATATCGTTGCTCTATACCGGATGAGCCCTGAAGACAGAGAAAAAATGGGAGCGAACGCTTTTGCTTACCAGCAGGAAAACTTTGAACGAAATAAGAGTGTGGATAAGATCCTTGAAGTAATTACCGGAGAGAAGCATTGAAAAAACTAGTCATTATTCCGGCTTATAATGAATCCCTGAATCTTCTCCATGTAATCGAAGACCTCAGGGAACATGCGAAAGGCTATGATTATATCATAATAAATGACGCGTCAACTGATGCGACAAAGGAAGTCTGTGAAACGAACCGGCTCCATTATCTTGACCTTGCGTCAAATCTCGGAATCGGCGGAGCAGTCCAGACCGGATATCAGTACGCACTTTATGAGGGCTATGATCTTGCCGTCCAGATTGACGGAGACGGCCAGCATGAAGCCTCGTCGCTCCTTCAATTAGAAGAGGCATTGCTTTCCGGAGAAAAGCCGGCGGATATGGTGATCGGCTCCCGGTTTATTGATAAAAAAGGATTTCAGTCTACAACGCTGCGCAGGGCGGCGATCCGCTGGATCTCCTTTCTGATCCGGCTGCTTACCGGAGTCAGGATCACGGATCCGACTTCCGGATTTCGGATGTGCAACCGGAAAGTGATTGAATTGTTTGCAAAGAAATATCCCTGGGATTACCCGGAGCCGGAATCGACGACGGGACTGCTTGCCAGAGGCATGAAAGTAATCGAGATCCCGGTTGAGATGAAAGAACGGCAGGGGGGAAAATCTTCGATTTCCAATCCGTTCAGTGCGTTTTTCTATATGATCAAAGTCAGTCTCGGCATTTTGATCGAGGTTTTAGGAGGCTATAAGAAATGACACTTAGACTACAGATTATCGTTATCGTAGTAGCAGTCCTTGCAATCTTGTTTACGGTACTGCTGATAAAAAAAGATCGTTTGGGTCTTCGGATCGCGATGCCCTGGCTGGTCGTTTTTGTCCTGATCATCCTTTTTGCCGCGATCCCTTCACTGATGGATTGGTTTTCCGGATTGATCGGAATCTATGCCCCGGTCAACATGGTTCTCTTTCTGGCGGGGATATTTCTTATGATCATAATTTATTCCCTGACGATCACGGTCTTTACGAACCGGAAAAAGGTCAGGGATCTGATACAGAAAGTCGCGTATCTGGAAGAAAAAATAAAGAAAGAAGAATCTTCAGAAACTGATGATCGATAAGGGTACAAAAAATAAGACAGGATGGAATCTGCTTCTTTCGCTGCTTCTGACTGCAGCCCTTTTTGCGGTGGCTGCGCTCCTTTATCGGTTCACATACGGGGTCATAGATGACCCGTTTATAACAACCGTCCTGAACGGGGCTTATACCGGAACGCCGGACGCCCACGTTGTCTATATCAAATATCCGCTGGCATGGATCTTTATGACACTGTTCCGCATTATACCGTCTGTGAACTGGCATTTTCTGTATCTGACAGGGTGTTTTGCAGTCTGTATTTTTGCTGTGAATTACCGGATCTGCTCAAATGTCAAAAAGATTCTTCCTAAGATCATCTTCTGCATTCTCTTCATGCTTCTTTTCTGGCTCTGTATGGCAAAGATGATCCTTACGGCCCATTACTCGATGTGTGCGGCGACGCTTGCGGCGACCGGTCTCTTTTGTTTTGGGACGATCCGCCCTGACTGTTCGAAGGGGGCAAGGGTCCTGAATATATTTTTTGTCCTTCTTCTGCTCTGGAATGCATATGCGTTAAGGGCAAGGACTCTTTTTATGCTCCTTCCGCTCGGAGGCGTTCTCTTTTTATATCAGTTCTTCCGGGAAAAACCTTATTTCTCTTTCCGGAATCTTGTCCGCTGGTTAAGTATTCCGATCCTTTTATTTATCGGACTTGGCGCGATCGAACTGGTTCATAACGCCCAGTACCGTGATAAGGCGTGGCAGGAATTTTTATCTTTTAATGATGCAAGAACGACACTTTATGATTTTTACGGACTTCCGGAATATGAGAAAAATAAAGACTTTTATCAAAGCCTGAATATTTCTGGAGCACGTGAATATATGTATGAAAAGTATTATCTGGAATTTCAGGATAACGTTCCGGAAGATGCGCTCTCCAGGATCGCGGACCACAGGGTCGAAGAGTATAAACAGGATATGCCGACGGGAAAACGGATCGTTGAAACACTGAAAGCGCTTTTCCCGAATCTGGCATTAAAAACCTATCTTCCGGTCAGCTGGATCTGCGGAGCAGCATTTTTCATTTTCCTTCTGATCGCTCTGATCATGGCCAAGTGGCGTCTCGTATGGACGCTTGTGCTTGGGATCATCGCGAGCCTGATCCCATGGCTCTGGATGATCTATATGGGAAAGCCGACTTCCAGAGTCACGATGGGAATCTGGGCGGCAGATCTTCTTTTCCTTGCCGCACTCCTGATCTCAAATTCAGACCGGATCAAGGAATGGGTGGAAGAGAAGTCAGTTTTGTGTTATATTTTATCAGTTATAGTTGCTGCACTTCTGGTCTTTGGAATCGTCAGAGGATATGGTAAAATAGCATCGGCTCAGGAAAAGACGATTTCTTCCGGACTGGCCCGGAGCAGTCTTGAGAATTATTGCGAGAGCCACCCGGAGAACCTTTATATCTGCGAGTCGGAGATCGTAAACGGGCTCGGGTTTGATGTCCGGGCCGTAGACAACAGTCTCCAGAATCTCTACTGGCCGGGAGGATGGACCGCAAAGATGGCTCAAAGTAAAGAGATCTGGGCGCGTTTCGGTATCAGCGATATCGAAAAAGCAGCTGCACAGGATGATAATGTATATATCGTTGCATTCGAAGAAACGGATATGGACTACTGGACAGATTTTTACCGGGAGCAGTATCCGGGGATCGTCTTGAAAGAGACAGAAAGGATCGAATGTGATCAAATACCGTTTAAAGTATATCAGCTACAGGAAAGATAGATTATGAGATTTTATGTTTTTATTTGTTTAGCACTTATTTGTCTTGCAATCGGATACAGCGGACTTTTTAAGAGGAAATTTGCAGCGATGATGCCGCTTTCGGTATTCTCGTCAATCCTCGTCCTCTATGTTTTCGGACTTTTCGGGAAAATGAAACTCGGCGTTATCGTTTTTATCGGAATCGCCTTTGTTTTGTTCCTTCTTGGTCTTTCGAAAAGCATTGTCCGGAGAGAGATGAAAACGTATGTGTCAAATGTCTTTAGTTTCGGACTCCTGTTTTTCCTTGCTGCACTGATCCTGATCTATTATATGACGGACGGCAGACTTCTTTCCCGATTTGATGAGTTTACCCATTGGGGCCTTACCGTTAAGAACTATATGATCTTTGACGGATTTGCAAACGTTGCCGGTTCGACGACTCATGGGGCAGGATATCAGCCGGGGATCTCGCTGTTCTGCTATCTCTTTACTTCGTTAAGAGATCAGGTCAATGAATGCGACATGCTGAAGGCTATGGATGTTTTTATTGTCTCCATGCTTCTTCCGATCTTCCGCAGGATCTCATGGAAACGGTTTGTTTTCGGAATCTTTCTGATTCCGTTCGTCCTGTTCCTTCCATGGCTTTTTGCAACCAATATTATTCCGTACAATACGCTTTATATTGATGCGGCGATGGCAGTTACATTCGCCTTCCTGCTGACGCATTATTATACAAATATCCAATGTAAGGTTACCTATTTTGTTCTCGGAATGGGGTCAGCCGCAATGATCCTGATCCGTCCGGGAAGTGAAGCGTTCGCACTCATGATACTTTGTATGGTGATCCTGGATGTCCTTCTGTTCCGGAGACCCCAGTTTGCCGCTATGTGCAAAAAAGGCGGATGGATCATGCCGGTCTTTTATGTTGTTTTGTCGGTTGCATCCTATCTGTCCTGGCGTATCTTTACAACCGCGAATAAGATGATGCAGGTCTTTGACTATATCAATCCGGAAGGACAGGGAGCGGCAGCTTCCGAGTCGATCACCTCCAATTTCTTTGCTGCAATGCGGCAGATCCCGTCAAAGGCGACGATCAAAATACCGTATCTGATGTGGATCGTTGTTTTTGCGATCCTTGCATTTCTGGTCATACTGATGACAAAGGGCGCGAGAGAGCGGGCAAGAAGCATTGTCTTTTCTGTTCTGGTCATTATCGGCTATGTTCTTTATGCAGGCGCGCTTCTTTATATGTATACGCATTTGTTCTCTGCTTATGAAGGCACAACGCTGGCATCACTCGACCGCTATATGACGACTTATATTATGGGAGCTACGATCTTCTTCCTTTACATGCTCGTCGAGCGTATCTTCGAGCGGTTCGGAGGACTCGGGAATATTCTGATCCTGATCCCGGTTGCTGTGATCCTTGCCTTTACACCATGGAGCAAAGTTGTCGCTGATATGTTTAACTGCAGGGAGACGGTGGAGAAGACGATTGAGAACCGGGCAGAGTATTATATTCTGGAGGAAGAGATCAAAAATCTTGACTATACCAAAGACCGGGTCTATTTCATCGCGCAAAACAGCAATGGCTATGAGTATCAGGTTGCCTATTATCTTTCGACTCCGGTATCGCTTTCCTATGATTATGAGATGGGATGGAGTCTCGGATTCCCGTATTCCGATGAAGATATCTGGACGCTGGAGATGACTGCGGATGACTGGGAAAAAGCGCTGATTGAAGGCGGTTATACCCATGTTTATCTTTACAGGGTGGATAAGCAGTTCCGTCACAGATTCGGGGAACTGTTCGAATATGAAACAACGATAAGCAATGATTCTATATTTGAGGTTGATGTGACCGGCGGACATGTAGTTCTGAGGAGAGCTTTCTGATTTCATGGAAGAAAATCCGGTTTCCATAAAAAAGAATATCATCTGGAACTCGATCGGCACCTTTGTCATGTTCTTCAGCCAATGGCTTATGATGGTGCTTATCGTCCGACTTTCCGGATATGCGGATTCGGGTATTTTATCCCTCTCTGTTTCCTGCGGAAATGTCTTCCTGATCATTGCTGCTTTTGGAGTCAAAACCTTCCAGGTCTCCGATATCCAGAACCGGTATCAGGGCAGGGATTATCTCGGAGCAAAGATCATAACGGTTTTATTCACCGTGGTCTGCGGGATCATTTGGGTCCTGGTCTCCGGGTATGAGGGCGTTGAAAAGATATCGATCCTTCTCTATATGGTCTATATCATGGTGTACTCTTATTCGGACGCGATTTACGGGGAACTCCAGAAAAAATGGAGGCTGGATATTGCCGGAATTTCCATGATCATACGAAATCTGGCCGCGCTGATCATCTTCTGTGTTCTGATCTGGCTGACGAAAGATATCCGGATCGCGCTTGCGGCGATCCTCTTTGCCTCACTTGCAGTTCTGTTTATTTATGATATTCCGGCATCAAAAAAAGTCACCTCGATCCGGCCGGGACTGAAAGGAAAAAGGCCGTGGCTTCTTTTATGGGAGTGCTTCCCGTTTGCAATCTATACCTTCCTGCATACGCTGCTCCTTACTGTACCGAAGCTGGCAGTCAGAGGGTTTTACGATAAAGAGGTTCTTGGAATCTATTCCGCAGTCATGGCTCCGGTAACGGTGCTCCAGGTTGCAGCGACGTTTGTGATCAATCCGCTTTCTACTTTGATGGCGGAAAAAGTGGAAGAAGGAAAGATCAGGGATCTTTTGATGTTGATGCTGAAATGTTTCCTGATGCTGGTCGGGATCCTTGCAGTCGGGATCCTTGCCGCCGTCTTCCTCGGAAAATGGGGGCTTTCGATCCTTTACGGAAAAGAGATCACGGAATATTCCTATCTTCTTGTTCCGATGGTTTTTGTTTCTGTTATGACCGCACTTACGATCCTCCTTGGAAACCTTGCGATCGTGATCCGTGATCGGATCGGCGCAAATCTCAGCGCGGTCCTTGGACTTGCGGCAGTCTTTGGCGCCAGTTTTCTTTTTATTCCGAAGACCGGAATGCAGGGAGCGAACTGGGCGTTTCTGATCGGGCTCGCGGTTCAGGATATTGTTTTGATCCTGGCGATAGCCGGAAAGCTGAAAAAAAGATGAAGATATTAAATGTTTTATACCAGACAGATAATAATTATGCGGCGATAGCGGGTGTTTCCATGACATCCCTTTTCCGGACGAACCGCCATCTTGATGAGATCAACATTTATCTTCTTGACAGCGGGATCTCAAAGGAAAACCTGGAGAAATTCGAGCAGCTCTGCCGGGAATACGGACGGAACCTTACCGTGATCGATACGATCCCGCTTACGGAAAAGATCAAGAGCTACGGAGTCGGAACTTTCCGGGATGTTTATACGGTCTACCATATTATGTTTGCATTGAATGATCTTGAACTGAAGGGTGAAAGGATCTTTAAACTGGATGCGGATACGATCGTGAAAGGACCTCTGGATGAACTATGCGACATGGATCTTCATGGATGTTATCTTGCCGCAACCTATGATTGTACGCTGAATGATTACAAAGAAATGGTCGGTCTTACCCCGGACGATTTCTATCATAACGCGGGAATCATTCTTTTTGATCAGAAAGCGTGGATCGATCATCAGTGCGAGAAGCAGCTGATCGATCATATCCATAACTGCCGGAATAATTACTATCTCTGCGAACAGGATCTTATGAATGTTGTCTTTCGCGGCAAGATCGCGTATCTTCCGGTCAAATATAATTTAAACAGCGGTTTCTATATTTTCGGGGCAGAGCTTTCTTACAAGCTTTATCAGCTGAACCGTCTTGCATTTTCACCACTGAGCGAAGTCGAAGAGGCGATGGAGCATCCTCTGGTTCATCACCTTATGGGTGCAATGACGGGAAGACCCTGGGAGGCAAAGAATACGCATCCGCTGAAAAAAGAATTCCAGGAGATCCTTGCGGATTCCCTTTGGAAAGGCTGGGTCCCGAATTCTTCGAAACGTTCTTTTGTATTCCGGATGCAGAAGTTCCTTCACAGCATCCTGCAGGACTGGGCTTATATCCGGATCCACCGTTACATGAACCGGCGTTATCTCCGCCGCAAAAACGAGGAAGCGGTCGCGGCGTCCGATGTATATGATCCGAAGTATATCTGTACGACCTATTACGGAAAGGAATATGAGGTAGAAAAGCCTCTGAATATCCTTTATCAGTCGAATGATTATTATGCGCCGTATCTTGGGGTTTCGCTCCTCTCGCTCCTGGATCGGAACAAACACATAAAAGACATAAATATTTTTATAATAGACGATGGGATATCGCCGGAGAATAAAGAAAAGATCAGCGGGACTGCCGGAATGTTCGGCCGCCCGGTCTCCTTTATTGATCCGTCCCGTCAGGCAAAGATGCTGGAAGATGCCGGCGCTCCGAGATTCCGCGGAAATTATGCGACATATTTTAAATTGTTTGTTTTGGATGAACTTCCGGAAGAAGTTGAAACGATCCTTTATGTGGATTCGGATACTGTCGTCCGTGGAAGCCTCGAAGAGATCACTGAATTTGATTTTCAGGGAAGATCCCTGTCGATGGTTCCGGCGATCTATCATGACAAATACCGGGCAAAAGTCGGGATCTCCCATGAAGATATTACTTACAATGCGGGGATCATGGCCTTTGACCTTAAAGCCTGGAGAGCGAACCACTGCAGAGAACGCCTGATCCGGGGAATGCAGGAGGATCCGAAAGTTCTTTCCTTTGCACCGGACCAGTCCCTTGCAATCAAGGTCCTGCAGAAAGACCTGATCCCGCTTCCGTTGAAGTTTAACTTCTCAACGTTGTATACGCTGTTTACTTATAAGGAAATCACAAAGATGTTTTCCTGTGCGGAAGCGGCCATGTTTACCCAGGAGGATATTGACAAAGCCTATCAGGATATTGCGGTTTATCATTTTATTGAGCTTCAGGTCGGAAAGCCCTGGGAAGCCGACAGCGTTCATCCGAAAAAGTTCCTCTGGAAGGAATACTTTGATAAATCCAAGTGGAGCGATACGCCTGCTCCAAAGGTGAAACTTTCCCCGATCCTGAAATTACAGCGGATCGCGTACAAGATCCTTCCGACAAGGCTTTATATGGCTTCCTACGCATTTGCGTGGAAGTATTTGATGAGGTAAGACAGTTTGAAGCGTACACCGCGGTCTGAGACCGAAAACTTATATCGTGACCGGGAGATCCGGCACAAATCTTCGAGACGTTCTTCCGAAAGAAGAACGTCTGATTATAAACGCTATGAACGATACCGTCCGGAGGAGAGTGATCCGCAGGAGTGGAAAGAAGTTTACAGCGAACCGGAAAGCACAAAGAAAACGATCCGCAGGATCCGTCCGGAAGAAGAATGGGAAGAGAATCTTTCTACCGAACCCCGGAAAAAACCGAGAAGTTATAAGGCGGAGCGGGATTATTATGAACGAAGCCTGAAAGAACACCGTTACTATCAGGAAGAAGAACCGGAAGAGGTTCTTTGGAGGGGGAATTCCGGAAAAACGAAAAAGAAGCATAAAAAAAGAGGCTTCGGGAAAGCGCTCCTTTGTATTATCCTGATCCTGGCTGTCGCGATCGGTGTGATCTGGGCGGTGCCTTCCTGGAGATCGGCAACAGCAAAAGCGGTTTTAAAATCTCCTGCCGGTCCGTTTATCGGAAGCCTTTTTATCGGCGGAAATTACAACCGCTATGTAAAAGATAAATCTTATGACAGGAAACAGGTCCGGATCCATGACGGGGCAGAAGTTCCGGATGGAAATATTACGATTGCCCTGTTCGGGATCGACTCCCGGGTCGAGGATATCACAAGCGGAACGATGGCAGATTCGATCATGGCTGTCAATATTGATAAGGATGGCAATATTAAGATGGCCTCGGTCTTCCGGGATACGTATCTGATGAGCCGGACGGAAGATGGGGAAGAGATCATCTCCAAGGCGAATTCGGCGTTCTTCCGGACCGGACCGCTCGGGGCAGTCAATATGCTGAATGAGAACTTTGATCTTGCGATCAAAGATTATGTTGTTGTTAATTTCTGGGGAATGGCCAACATTGTGGATATGCTGGGCGGGATCCGGCTTACCGTTACAGAAGAAGAGCGGGAAGAATTGAATTTCCACATGCATGAGCTATATCTTTATCAGGGTGTGGAATACTATCCGCTCGAGACCTCAGGAGAATCAGTACTCCTTACCGGAAATCAGGCAACGTCCTTCTGCAGACTCCGGAAAACCCCGTTTGATTCCCCGGTAGATGGAGTTCATTATACTGATGACTATGGAAGGGCAGCAAGACAGCGGTATGTTCTGATGGAGCTCCTTCGCCAGGTAAAAGAGCAGGGGATACTAAAGTTGATGCAGCTTTCCAATAAACTGTTTGCGGCAAATGCAGGGGAGCAGCGGTTTATCCAAAGTTCTATGAGCGCCCAGGATCTTGTTCGTTTATTTGCACGTGGATATGATATGAAAATCGAGGGAAACGAAGGTTTCCCGAAGAAAGAACTACAATATAACGCAATGCTGGACAGCGGCGATACGATCGTTGCGGATACGCTCGAGGGAAACGTTGTTTTAATGCACGAATTCCTCTATGGAATCTCCGGATATGAGCCGACGAACGGGCTCAGAGAAGTCGCAGACCGGATCCGGGCAGAAGTTGCAAGGCAACTCAACTGAAAATTTGTATTTTAGACATACTCATATCACAAAAGGAACACATTTTGTTTTTATATTCTTCTGTATACAAATGAGATTGCCATTTTAAGGAATAATTAGGAGGCAGGTAATAATGCAGGACGACTTTAATAAAGATCCATTTGACGAAGAAAAGAAAAACGATCAATCGGACGAAAAACAGGATATCCCGAGATGGACTCCGTATGATGAGGAGTATAAAACTGTATCAAAACCGGAGAAAACGAAAAAACGATGGATCATTCCACTTGTGATCGTTCTTTCGCTTATGGTGATCGGAATTGCAGTCGGACTTATTTTCGGAGCGAAAAGTTTAGAGAATATGGTCAAGGACTCCCAGACGCTTATAGAAGATACCCAGCCGGTCCAGACAGATGATCCGGCCGTGATCTCAACGACGGATACCAGCGCGATCAAGGAAACCACGAACGGAAAGATGGTTCTTACGGATGTTTCGGATGTTGTAGAGGAAGTCATGCCGGCAGTCGTATCGATCACATCAAGAACACTTGTGGAAAGCGGCGGATATAATGATTACTGGGATTTCTTCTTCGGAAACCGTCAGGGCACAAGTGACGGGGAGACTCAGGAGGTTGACCAGGGTTATGGTTCAGGTACGATTATTTCCCAGAATTCGACAGAGCTTTTGATCCTGACCAGCTTTCATGTTGTTGACGGAAGTTCTTCTCTTTACGTTACCTTTACCGACGGAACCTCTGTAGACGGAAGTATCAAGTCCCAGAGTGATGCGGATGATATTGCGATCGTTTCCGTTCCGCTTGCGAATATTCCGGAAGAGACGATGAACAGTATCCGGATCGCGAACCTTTCCACAGAAGAAGCACAGGTCGGAGAAGGCGCGATCGTAATCGGCAATGCAATGGGTTACGGCATGAGTGTTACGAGCGGAATCATAAGTGCGACAAACCGCCAGATCACGGTCAACGGAAAAACCCTTACAGTCATGCAGACAGATGCAGCGATCAACAGCGGAAATTCCGGAGGCTGTGTCCTCAATAAGAATGGAGAGGTCATCGGAATCAGCGAAGCAAAGATCGTTGTCAGCAATGTTGAGGGTATGTGCTATGCGATCCCGGTTTCCTCGAATACAGAGTTGATCCAGACGCTTCTGAATCTGGAAGGCGAGGCGAACCCTTCGGGGAATGCGAACGGGGAACACAGTGCGTACCTCGGGATCCGCGGACGTGATATTGACAGTATCTTAGCAGACAGCTACGGAATGCCAAGAGGAATCTATGTTGCGGGAACGACCGCAGGCGGCGGTGCGGAAGCAGCCGGGATCTTAGAGGGCGATATCATCGTCGGAATGGACAATGTTTCCTTTACAACGATGAGCGAACTTCAGGAACAGCTCTCAAGGCATGAGCCGGGAGATGTTGTAACGATCATCCTTATGCGTGAGGTTGACGGACGTTACAGCCAGACAAAGGTCGATGTTACACTGACAGGAGAAATCGCAAACTGATTGCCGAAAAACAGGAGTCAGAGTTATAATTAAATGACAATGGGAAACGTAGTTCTCTGCGTTTCCCTAATATTAAATAAAAGTGAGAATTAACCAATGACAGACGAAAGAGATTTTGAAGAAAAAGGAAACGATAACGACAGAGAAAATGTTTGTTATATGTGCCATAGGAGCGAGAGCAAAGCCGGACGTATGTTAAAGATGCCCGGAAATCTTCATGTATGTGTAGATTGTCTTCAGAAAACGCTCGATTCTTTTAGTAACGGCGGTCCGATGGACCTTTCGAGTCTCGGGCTTTCCGGGATACCGTTCATGGGCGGACCGTTTATGGGCGGCCCGATGGGCGGTCCGGAGGATGGGCCGATGGGCGGTCCGATGGATGGCCCTTACAGCGGGATCCAGGATCTTCCGGAAAATGAAAGACCGGAAGTCCTGCCGGGTGACGTCGTGAATGAGGATGGATCTCCGGCAGTAGAAACAGAAGAAAAACCGCAGGACGGACCGGCAGCGGACGGTCCGAAGAGAGGAATCCCGAATATCAGCTTTATTAATCTTGCAGATCTTCAGCAGGGATTCGGCCGGCGCCAGCAGGTCAAGAAAAAACCAAAAAGAACCGGTCCTTTGATCGATCCGGACAAGGTCCTGCCGCCGCATAAGTTAAAAGAAAAACTGGACGAGTATGTTGTCGGCCAGGAAAAAGCAAAGAAGGCGATCTCTGTTGCCGTTTATAACCATTACAAGCGTGTCATCGCGGGAGAAAAGCTGGATGCATCGGATGATGTCCAGATCGAAAAATCCAATCTTCTTATGATTGGACCGACCGGATGCGGAAAGACTTATATTGTCCAGACCCTGGCAAAGCTTCTTGACGTTCCGCTTGCGATCACGGATGCAACCTCCCTGACAGAGGCAGGTTATATCGGAGATGATATTGAGAGCGTCCTTTCCAAGCTCCTTGCGGCTGCAGACAATGATGTCGAAAGGGCAGAGATCGGAATCGTCTTTATCGATGAGATCGATAAGATCGCGAAAAAGAACAGCAACCGCGGAAGGGATGTCAGCGGCGAGTCTGTACAGCAGGGACTGTTAAAGCTTCTTGAAGGAAGCGAGGTCGAAGTCCCGGTCGGAGCCAGCAGTAAAAATGCTATGGTACCGCTTACAACGATCAATACAAAGAACATCCTCTTTATCTGCGGCGGTGCATTCCCTGAACTGGAAGATATTATCCGGGAAAGACTTAGAGAGAAGACCTCGATCGGGTTTAATGCCGACTTGAAAGATAAATATGAAGAGGATGAAAATATTCTGGATCATGTGGAATCAGAAGACCTTCGGAAGTTCGGTATGATCCCTGAATTCCTTGGAAGACTGCCGATCGTTGTTACGCTTCAGAGCCTTACCAGTGAGATGATGGTCGCTGTTTTGAAGGAGCCGAAGAACGCGATCCTGAAACAGTATCAAAAACTTCTGGAACTGGATGAAGTAAAGCTTGAGTTCGAAGATGATGCGCTTCTGGCGCTGACACAGAGAGCCGAAAAGCGGAAGATCGGAGCCAGAGGTTTAAGGTCGATCATTGAGGAGATCATGCTGGATATCATGTATGAGATTCCAAAGGACGACAGTATCGGAACCGTAGTGATCACAAAGGATTATATCGAAAATAACGGGGCGCCGAGAATCGAACTGAGAGGTTGACAAATAGAGCCGCCGCGTTGTAGAATACCCTTTGCGTGATTAAGTGCATTTAGCTCAGCTGGATAGAGCGTCTGGCTACGGACCAGAAGGTCGGGGGTTCGAATCCTCTAATGCACGGAGAAGAGCCCTTCGGTTTCCGAAGGGCTTTTCTTATAGGTTTTAATCAGTATCAGAAAGAGAATTCAATATGACAAAAATAGAATTTTTATCGGTATTACGTGGACGTATCACCGGAAGTATTCCGACCAGCGAAGTCGAATCACAGATCGATTATTATTCTGCTTATATCGACGGACGGATCGGTGCCGGCCTGACGGAGGAGGAAGCAGTCGATGAACTCGGCGATCCGCTCCTTATTGCAAAGACGGTCATAGAATCTACGGACCGCGCTGCAGAGGCTGCGGGGTATGATGGTCCTTACCGGAGCAGTACCGATACCTATGATGATTCAGACGGAGTCAATTCCGGGATCTTCGGAAACTCCGGATCGAATACATACCGGAATCCATATCAGGGAAACAGCGCTTCCGAAACTGAGAGCGGACCGTATCGGGAAAATGCCGGATACGACCGTTCCGCGTACCAGAGGACGGAAGGTCAGGGAGAACAACAGAGGGCTTCTTCCGGCAGCAGTTTTGGCCGCATTATCGCGGTGATCATTCTTGTGATCGTAATGGCGATTGGATGGGTCCTGACAAGCTTTGTTTTCCGTATCGGCTTCCGTTTGCTTGGCTGGTTTTTCCCGCTTGTAGCAGTTGGCGGAATCATTGCGTTGATCATAAGTATGTCGAGGAGACGGTAAATATATATGGTAAAAAGCCAGCTTAGAAGCCGGCTTTTTGAGGGGAGTATAAATAAATAATAAGGGATTATAAGTGGACAGTATTGCCCACAACGTGAGTTTAACCTTTACCCCCAAAAAAAGCAACCTTTATTTAGGAAATCATAAATTCCATTTCTGTATAGCATTGTTTTATGGATTTTGAACTTGTCGCTCCATGCCATTTTGGACTTGAAGCAGTTCTGAAAAGAGAAATAATAAAACTTGGATTTGAGATCCTTCGCGTCGATGACGGCAGGGTCACATTTGCATCGGATGAGGCCGGAATTGCAAGAGCAAATATTTTTTTGAGAAGCTGCGAACGAATCCTTTTAAAAGTCGGACAGTTTGAAGCAACGACATTTGACGAACTTTTTGAGAAGACAAAGGAGCTTTCCTGGGAACGTTTTTTACCGGCTGATGGAAAGTTCTGGGTAAAGAAAGCTTCTTCTGTAAATTCGAAATTATTCAGTCCGTCGGATATTCAAAGGATCGTAAAAAAAGCAGCGGTTGAAAGCCTCAAGAAAACATATCATAAAGAATGGTTCGAGGAGAGCGGAGACGAATTTCCGATCCGTGTTTTTATCCAGAAGGACCAGGTACTGATCACAATTGATACATCCGGAGAGTCCCTGCATAAGAGAGGCTACCGGCGTATGGCTTCCGCAGCTCCGATCTCGGAAACGCTTGCGGCTGCTTTGATCATGCTGACGCCATGGAAAAAAGACAGGATCTTAGTTGATCCATTCTGCGGAAGCGGAACGATCCCGATCGAGGCGGCAATGATCGCTGCGAATATTGCGCCCGGAATCAACCGGGAATTCCTTTGCCAGGAATGGGACCATCTGATCCCGAAGAAAGCCTGGTATGAGGCAATTGATGAAGCACATGATCTGATCGATCTGAATATTGAAACGGATATTCAAGGGTATGACATTGATGACCGTGTGATCAAAGTTGCGCGGCATAATGCGCAGGAAGCAGGAGTCGGAGAGCTGATTCATTTTCAGAGAAGAGCGGTCAGTGAACTGAGCCATCCGAAAAAATACGGTTTTATTATTACGAATCCTCCTTATGGCGAAAGGCTGGAAAATGAGAAAACTCTGCCGGAACTTTACCGGGTTTTCGGACAGCGTTTCAGGGCACTGGATTCCTGGTCGGCGTTTATTATCTCCGCCTATGAAGATACCCAGAAATACTTCGGGGGAAAAGCCACGAAAAACCGTAAGATCTATAACGGAATGATAAAAACATATTACTATCAATATATGGGACCGAAACCAAATTGAAAAAGATATTTCTTTCCATCATCATAACGTTTATCGCAGGTATTGCCGTAGTCTTTGGAATCGGTTTTTTTAAAGAGCCGGATTATGTTACGAAGTCCCATTCTTCCGTAGAAGTAAACAGAACATGGAAAGTTGCCCTCTCACATTATGTGAATGAGACCGGACTTTCTCTGACGGTTGACGGAGAAGTTCTGGACAGCAAAACGAGCGGAGCTGCTTACATGAGCGAAGACATGGAATTAATGCTGGAAAAAGATGCAGTTACAGAGCTGTTTGATTGTGCTGTGAATCTTTATGATGGGGAGAACTTGACGATTTCCCGCGGAGAAACGGATATTCAGGTCGATGTCAATGATGCATCTTCGATGCAGATCAATGGTCAGAATGTAGAACTCGAACACTCTCCGGTGAAAACGGATTCAAAGGTTTTTATTCCTGCCGAGATCCTTACCGGAGGAATCTGTTTTTCCTATGACTGGGATAAAGATTCCCGCGTCGTTACCATGAATTGTCTTGAGCCGGACAAGCCTTGGCTTCCTTCCTATTACAATTACGCGGATATTGGAAAGATCAGCTTTGCGCGGGATCAGGGAAATCTCGGGACCTGCTGGGCATTTGCTGCGCTTTCTGCTTTGGAGAGCACATTGCTTCCGGAGGAGGATGATGATTTTTCAGAGGACCATTTGATCCATAATAACGGGTTTGGACTGAATCTCGAAGATGGTGGAGATTATATCATGGCGCTCGCTTACCTTTCTTCCTGGAAAGGACCGGTCTTTGAGGAAGATGATCCTTATGGAGATGATGAAACGGATCCGACGCTGGAACCGGTGAAGCATATACAGGAAGTACAGATCGTAGAGAACAAGGACTATCAAAAGATCAAGGAAATGATCTATAAATACGGCGCTGTGGAAAGTTCGATCTATATCTCGCTTCTGGATGCGACAACGATCGATACGGAGTATTTTGATCCCTATTTCAATTCCTATTGCTATCCGGATCAGGCCGTTCCAAACCATGAGATCATAATTATCGGCTGGGATGATAATTATCCTGCCTCGAATTTTACAAAACCCGTTTCGAAAGATGGTGCCTTTATCTGCAGAAACAGCTGGGGAAGTAATTTCGGAGATAATGGAATCTTTTATGTTTCTTATGAAGACTCCGTGATCGGAAGCGGCGGAGAAGTCTATACGGGGATCGAACCGACCTCTAATTATGACAATATTTATCAGTATGATCCGTGCGGATGGATCGGAAGGGTCGGCTATAATAAAAACCATGGCTATTTCGCAAATGTTTATACAGCAGAAGGAAATGAATCCCTTCAGGCGGTCAGCTTTTATGCGACCGGACCTTCGACTTCTTATAAAGTCTATGTTGTAACAGAAGTCGGACCGGATAATTCCGGAGTGATCTCCCTTAAGGGGATCAGCCCGTCGGCAGAGGGGAGCTTTAAGAACGCCGGTTATTATACCGTGAAACTTCCTTCACCGGTCGATCTTAATGCAGGAGAAGACTATGCTGTTGTTGTAGAGATCGATACTCCGGGCAGTTCCCATCCGATCGCAATGGAGATCAATGCAGATGATATGAGGACCCAGCCTGTTGTTCTGGATGGGAAACGCAGCTATATCAGTAATTATGGTGATGTCTGGGAGAATACTCAGGCGTCTTCTCAGTGCAACGTCTGTCTTAAGGCATTTACGAATAACCGATAACTCACAGGGGAGGTTCTGTCTATGACTCAGATCATTATGGCAACCGGAAATATGAATAAAGTCAGAGAGATCCGTCGGATGCTGAGGGGAACAAATCTTAGAGTGATTTCTTTAAAAGAAGCCGGGATCGAGGCAGAGATCGAAGAAAACGGTACAACGTTTGAAGAGAATGCAGCGATCAAAGCCGAGACGATCCGGGATCTGACCGGAAAAATTGTTATGGCGGATGATTCAGGCCTGGAGATCGACGCGCTCGGAAAAGAGCCGGGGATTCATTCTTCCCGTTTTATGGGAGAGGATACCTCTTACACGATCAAGAACCAGGCAATCTTGGATCTTTTAAAAGATGTTCCGGAAGAAGAGAGGACCGCCAGATTTGTTTGTGCGGTAGCGATTGCCTATCCGGATGCTCCGACAATCACGTTCCGTGCAACGTTTGAAGGGCGGATCGCACACGAGATCAAAGGGGAGAACGGATTTGGCTATGATCCGATCTTTTATGTTCCGGAAAAGGGAAAGACATC
>JAFWFQ010000032.1 GCA_017515535.1 Parasporobacterium sp.
CATCTTCGGGTTAGCTATGGACTTTACGCTGGAAAATAACACAGATAAAAATCTGACCTTTGTGACTGATACCTGCGTCATAAACGGATATTCTGTTGGTTCTTATTTATATGAGAAAGTCGCACCGCATTCATCGATCGATACCACTGCTGATTTCGATTTTGAACTTGCAAAGGAAGAATCCGGATCGGAATGTATCGTTGATCTGGATCTGTACCTTTATGTGGAAGATTCTGATACCTATGATATAATAAAGACAATCGGACCTGTCCATCTTGAAACAAACGCGAAGGGGGATTATTCCTATTCCTACGATGATTCCGGAGCGGCTGCTGTAGATGATGCTAATTTAAAGATCACGCTGAGAGAACTGAAATATGACGAGTTCGACGGGCAATATCAGGAGTTTTACGTGGAAAACAAAACGTCAAAGCCGATTTCTGTTTCGTTGGAAAATGTTACGATCAACGGAAAGGAATGTGATCCGTACTTCTATCTTGCCTGTGCACCGTACAGCCATGCCTTTGGCCATATTTCTTTCCCGGAATCTGCTATGAAGGAGGTTTCCGTAACAGACATTGAAGAGCTCGGATTTTCAATCAAAGTCTTTGAAACAGAGACCTTTAATACGATCTATGAATCCGGCGATCTTGTGGTTACTTATGACGAGTAAAAAACAAACCAGATCCTGACCTTTTCAGCCTCCGGCCGCAAGCCGGAGGTTTTTTTATTTTCTTTTTCGTTTTTTAAGTTCATTTAGGTTTCGCTGATTATAGTCTGTACAGAAAAACAAAAACAGGAGACGGACAAATGGCTTATCAGGCAGTTTTTAAACGATTTGAAAAGAAATTCCTGCTTAACAAGGCGCAGAAAGAAGCCCTTCTGAATGTGATGGAGGATTATATGCGGCTTGACAAGTTCGGACATTCTACGATTCGCAATATCTACTTTGATACCGATGATTACCGGCTGATCCGCCGTTCGATCGAGAAGCCGAACTATAAAGAGAAACTTCGGATCCGAAGTTATCAGAAGGCATCTCCGGACAGCGAGACCTTTGTCGAGATCAAAAAGAAATACGACAAGATCGTTTATAAAAGAAGGATTTCCCTTCCGGAAAAAGAGGCAATGAACTGGATCCTCGGTTCCGGTGAATGCAGCAAGCAGTGCCAGATCACGGACGAGATCGAATTCTTCCTGACCAGGTATCAAAACCTTAAGCCGGCGGTCTTCCTTACTTACGAACGGGAGGCATACTATTGTCCGGAACGGAAAGATTTTCGTATCACCTTTGACGAAAATATCCTTGCCAGGACAACGAATATCTCTCTCGAAGAAGACCCGTACGGAACTCCTCTGCTTCCGGAAGGCATGGTATTAATGGAGCTTAAATGCGCTGGAGGATATCCGATGTGGATGGTCCGTTTCCTCTCCGAAAACAAAATTTACAAAACATCCTTTTCCAAGTACGGGACCGCTTATAAAACGATCATCCATCCGCAGCTGCACCGGAAGGCAGAGGAAAAGTATTATTTCAAAGAGAAATCACTCAATGTGATAAACCGGCGGCTTCCCGCTTACGGAAGAGGCCAGGCGCTGCGCCATGCATAACGATCAACTTCAAAACAGGAGGCATATAAAATGACAAGCACAATCTTCAACAGTATCTTTGATGCAACAACAACCGTAATTTCCGTCCCGAATTTTCTTCTTTGTATGGGAATCTCTCTGGTAGCCGGAATCATCCTCGCCCTTGGATATATTTTCCGCTCCCGTTATACAAAAAGCTTTGTAGTTACCCTTGCTCTGCTCCCGGTCGTTGTCTGCGTTGTTATCATGATGGTCAACGGAAATATCGGAGCCGGCGTTGCTGTCGCAGGTGCGTTCAGCCTTGTCCGATTCCGTAGTGCTCCCGGAACCGCAAAAGATATTACGATGCTGTTCCTTGCAATGGGCGCGGGCCTTCTTACCGGAATGGGATATCTGGCATACGCAGTTCTCTTTGCAGTCGTTATGTGCATCCTGACGATCGTCTGCAACCTGATCGGACTCGGCTCCGGACACAGCGGAAAATACAAGACCCTAAGGATCTCCGTGCCGGAGGATCTCGATTACTCCGGAATGTTCGAAGATCTTTTCAGCGAATATACGACCCAGCATGAACTGATCAAAGTCAAGACCACTGATATGGGAAGCACTTTTAAACTGACCTATAATATGCGGATAAAAGATTCAACGAAGGAAAAGGAATTCATTGATAAACTTCGCTGCAGAAACGGAAATCTTGAAATCGCGATCAGCAATCAGGAGACTGCTTCCGCACTTTAAAAACGGACAACAAAATAGTTCCCGGCGAGTATCACTTGGATCCCACCGGGAACTATCCCCCTCTATATAGTTTCAGAGAAAATGAAAAGAATTACAAAATCGTTTCAAATCGTTCTAAAAGCGCTTGTCTTGTCAGTGCTTTTTTCTCCTCACCATCCACATCATATACAATTGTTCCTTCATTCATCATGATCAGCCGGTTACCATGGTTGATCGCATCCTGCATATTATGCGTGATCATCAGCGTCGTAAGATTATTATTCTCGACGATCTGATCAGAGATCTCAAGGACCTTTTTCGCAGTCGCAGGATCAAGGGCTGCTGTATGCTCATCCAGAAGAAGCAGCTTTGGTTTTTGGAGCGCTGCCATTAAAAGCGTAAGCGCCTGCCTCTGTCCTCCGGATAAGAGTCCGACTTTTGTCGTAAGCCGCTCTTCCAGTCCCAATCCGAGGATTGCGAGCTTTTCTTTATATTCTTCTTTCTCCGCCTTTGTAACGCCCCATTTCAGAGTCCGCTTTTGTCCACGGCGTTTCGCAAGTGCAAGGTTCTCGATGATCTGCATATTTGCAGCTGTTCCCATCATCGGATCCTGAAAAACACGTCCGATCAGCGGCGCTCTTTTATATTCCGGAAGACCCGTAATATTCTCACCATCCAGAATGACTGCTCCGTCATCAATTGGCCAGAGACCGGCGATCGCATTCAGGATCGTTGATTTTCCGGCACCATTTCCGCCGATCACGGTTACAAACTCGCCCGGTTTAATATGGAGGCTGACATCGATCAAAGCCTTCCGCTCATTGATCGTTCCGGGATTGAAGGTCTTAGATACATGTTCTACATAAAGCATTACCGGACCTCCTTTCCACTCTTAAGGCTGTTTTGAATCGCTGTGACATACGGCTGGCTCCGTCTTCCTGCCCAGCTGAACGAATTCTTGGCCTTTCCTCTAAAGTATGGGACCGCAAGGAAGATCGCGACGATCAGTGCGGTAAATAGTTTCAGGTCGTTCGGGTCCAGCTTCAGCCAGAGAACGATGATCATAACGAGATAGTATACAATTCCGCCAAAGACAACAAATGCCATCCGTATCCAGAAGGAACAGCCCTTCTTAAAGATCGCGTCACAGAGGATCTCGCCGATAATGATCGAAGCCAAACCGATCACGATTGCGCCTCGTCCCATATTGACATCCGCAAAGCCCTGATATTGAGCCATCAGTGCACCTGCAAAAGCAACAACACCGTTTGAGATCGCAAGCCCTAAGATCTTCATCGTCGAGATATTGATTCCCAGAGCAGTACTCATCGCACCGTTGTTACCGGTTGCCCGGAGTGCGGAACCCTGTTCCGTTCCAAAATACCAATAAAGGATCGCAATCAGGATCGCTGCAAAGATAACACCTTCTAAAATCGCGATCGGGATGTTCCGCATGCTGATCACGAGCTTATACATCGCCGGGTTGATCGACTGGTTCGCAGCCATATTCATGATCCGGAGATTGATGGAATAAAGTGCGAACTGCGTCAGGATTCCTGCAAGGATTGCCGGGATCCCGAGTTTCGCATGTAAAAGGCCAGTTACAAAACCGGCAATCAGTCCTGCAAGGAGTGCGCAGATCGTTGCTGCCCAGGTCGGAAATCCGCCCAGGGAAAGCATGACCGCGACCGCACCGCCCGTTGCAAACGAGCCGTCAACAGAAAGATCCGCGATATCAAGAACGCGGAATGTTATAAAAACGCCAAGGGCCATAATGCCCCAAATGAGCCCCTGGGAAACACCCCCAGGGACTCGTCCGATTAAATTAACAATACTTAAGCCTGCAAGTAACATATTCATTCTATTATTCCTCGATTGCTACATAGTCATCCGGAATTGTAAGTCCGTAAAATTCAGCATTCGCTTTGTTTACTTTCTTTGTGGTATTCGGGAAGTATTCGATCGGCATTGTGCTGATATCAGACTCACCTTTCAGGATCTTTGCAGCCATCTGTCCGGTGATTTTTCCAAGTTCATAGTAATCAATCGTAAGCGTAACGATTCCGCATCCGGAGCAGAGACCTTCTTCTCCTGCTACGATCGGAGTCTTCGCTGCCTTTGCAACCGCGTCGATTGCGTCTGTGCAGCTTGCTGCCGTGTTATCTGTCGGAATATATAATACATCGTTGTTGTCACAAGCTTCCTGTGCTACCAGAGAAACATCGTTGGAGTCAGCAAAGGTATAACGTGCAACAGTAATGCCCTTTTCAGTTAAGAGCTTTTCGATTTCATCTGCCTGATATACAGAGTTTGCCTCGCTTGAGCAGTACATGATACCAACGGTCTTCGCATCCGGGAAGATTTCAACTAACATTTCTGCCTGCTGATCCAGCGGAGCAAGGTCGCTTGTACCGGAAATATTTCCGCCGACGGTTCCATCAAAGTTTTCAATATTTAAAGCTGCCCCGTAAGTTGAGATCGAGGTTCCGAGAACCGGGATCTTGTCTGTGGAAGCTGCTGCAGCCTGTAATGCCGGAGTTGCGTTTGCCATAATAAGATCTACGCCGTCCGATACAAATCCATTACAGATCGTCGCGCAGGTTGCGCTGTCGCCGGAAGCATTCTGCTCATCAAATTCGACTGCGCCTTCGCCAAGTTCTTCTGTCAGTGCATCGCGGAATCCCTTTGTTGCGCTGTCAAGTGCCGGATGCTGAACAAGCTGGCAGATACCAACCGTAAAGGTCTCTCCGGTCGGAGCTGCTGCTCCGCTTCCTGACGGTGCTGCCCCGCCGCTTCCAGCCGGTGCCGGGGTTGATCCTCCGCCGCAAGCAGAAAGAGCTGCAATGCAAAGTGCGCCTGCTGCTAATAAAGCTGCAATTTTTTTCATTCTTCTTTTCATTTCTTATTTCCTCCTGTTTTGAAGCAATCTGTAAACATCTCTGCTTCGAAAAATTTATATCAAACACATGAAGTGTCTGAGATCTAAATGTTAAAAGAGCTGCACGTTGTTCGTGCAGCTTTGTAAATCAATTTCTTTCAGCAAGTTTACGCATGACACAAACAACGTTTCCCCTTCAGGCCGTTAAAATAAAAGCGATAATATGCGTAAAAATACTTGTTAACAGAACTTTCTGACTTCATAGTACGGCAGTTTAGCACTTTAAAGTGTAAATGTCAATAATGAGATATTGATTTTCAGATTATTTGCTGTTTTTTACTTGAAAAATCACATTGTTTCGTTTATTATAGTAAAGCACTGCAAAGAGCAGGCGGCATGCGGATATGGCGGAATAGGCAGACGCGCATGGTTCAGGTCCATGTGAGGTAACACTCATGCAGGTTCAACTCCTGTTATCCGCAGAGAAAAAGACGGCTATCTGAGAGATCAGATAGCCGTTTTTATCGGCATTGCGGCATTTTCATATCTGATGTAACATAAGTCTATGTGCACAAGGTATTATATAAAAAAAGAAGATCCTGTTTATGTTCCGATCATCCGGGCTTCAGAGCGTTCCCCTCTCTATGAACGTTTTCAGGCGGATACCGGAAAAACAATGATAACATCCGGTGAGATCCGGCCGACGGATATTGTCCCCGTCCTGGCATCTAACAAAAACGGAAAGCTCTCCGCGTATCCGATGCGCTGGGGCGTTCACATGGCAGATAACCGCCTTCTATTTAACGCGCGTTCGGAAACAGCCGGAATCAAGCCGTTTTTCAGAGAAGACTGGGAACGGCGCCGCTGTATCGTTCCTGCCTCTTTTTATTATGAATGGAATCATCAGGGCACCGGAAAGAAAGCCGCCGAAAAATACTCGATCCATCCGTCAGGATCTTCGATCACCTGGCTCTGCGGGCTGTACCGTTTTGAAAATGATCTTCCTTACTTTGTGATACTGACAAGAGCGCCGGAAGGAGATCTTAAGAATATCCATGACCGAATGCCGCTGATCCTCCCGGAAGGACTGGTAAAAGAATGGATCCGTCCGGAGACAGATCCATCAATTCTTTTAAATGCTGCTTTAACTGATATGGTAATGGAGAGGGCGGAATAAACTATTCAACCCCTTTATAGTGATGGCCCCGGGTATAGTTTCCTTCCAAAACCACAGGCTCCGATTTCAGAATCTTCTCAACCAGTCCCAAAATCTGTGCAATTTCGTTTTCCTTTTCAATCGTGAAATCAATGAGCAGACTTGGATATTCTGTCCCATCCACAAAGAATCTGTCTTCTTTATATTGCAGCTTATCCAGCATCATCGTCGGCTGGCCGTTATAAATCAGATTGTAACAATTCGTACAATCATTCACCGCATAAAACGCATTGTTTTTCTCATCCGTAAACCGGAGCGGTTCCGGCTCGCCTTTCCTGCAGCCCTGATAATTTCTCCGGATACACTGATTTGTGACCATAAGTGTCTGATAGCCATATACTTTATAAATAAAATCATCCGTATCTGCTTTTTTGATCAGGTTCTGCGCCTCCTTGTCAGTCAGTTCATCTGACAAGACCCACCTTATAGCCGGAAAGAAGTCCCGGTAAAAGGCCAATGCTTCCGGATTATAAGAATAAAGGAAGGAATCCCCGATGATCTCCGGGATCCTACCGCCCTCTTTCTGAAAACTCCTCAAGAGACCAAGCTGGTCAAAGTTCCGGACTACAAGTCCGTCAAAATTCTCCGCTTCCTGAAGGAGCGCTTCCTGAAGGCCGGCTTTTGATTCTTTCAAAATATCCGGGAACTGAAGGTAGTATTTCCGGTCCTTCTCCTCTTTCTTTTTCTGCTTTATAAGGTCAAGGCAGGAGGCATCGACGATCAGAGTCCGGATCGCTTTTGTTTCCGGAATACAACGGAACTGTTCTTTTGTTTTTACTCTAACGATGATATCCGGCAACGATCTTCTCCTTTAGCATCTCCATTGCTTCCCTGCGAAGCGCATTAAACTCACTCATCCGTACAAATGCAAGGTCGTCCAGACGACATTCGACATTTCCGACCCTGACTCCGCTTCCGCCGCTTTTCTTTATTTTTGAAATCAGATCCTCCGCTGAAACCGGCGCTTTCTCAGCGACTGTAACTTCACTTCCAAAGACGACCGCCTCATCCGGAACGTCTCCCTTTATTTGCGAAGAAAGACGGATTTCCAGCGGTTTTCCGATCTTTGCTTCGATAACACAGTCTGCATCTATCGTTTTTTCCGTTTTCAGGATCGCCTCTTCGATCTCTGAAATAAGCAGGTTATTTCTTGTCCGGTAAACCGCCATGTCCGGACGGATCTGTTTCAGGTTTTTTCCGTTCAGCCAGATCAATTCTCCGGGCTTTCCATCCTCGCTGCTTGTCAGCTCGATCCCGTCTTTTTGCATCTCTTCTCCGGTTTTATCGACCGGGATCAGTTCTATAATGTCCTGTTTATGGAGTTCTTTTTCTAAGCGGATCGCGATCTTCGGAGCTTTGATCTTCTCGACTCTTCCGACAGGCAGCCCGATATGGTTCGGCCGCTTAAACGCTGCCATTTCCCGACCCTTTTCTGTCAGATAATAGCCGCTGTAAAAGCCTCCCCGGTTATAGATATCCCTTAAGTCATCCATCCGTTTTCCGATAAACGTCTCATACCGCTGTTTTGCTGCCGGGCTTAAAAGTTCAAACCTTTCCGCGCCTTCCTTTTCTTTCAGTTCCAGATAAAGATCTCTTGCCTCCCGATAGGAAGAGACCGCCAGCGCAACATAATATGCATTCTTCATCCGTCCTTCGATCTTAAAGGAATCAATTCCCGCATCGATCAAAAGCGGAAGCTCTCGGATCGTACAAAGATCTTTGAGGCTCATGATATATTCATGGACCTCCGGGTATTTCCCGGCATCCCTTTTTCTTCCCGCCGTATTCGAAGCCGGCCCGCCCAATCCGGAATAGCTTAATTCATAGCACTGTCGGCAGGGCTGCGCGCAGCGTCCCCTGTTTCCGCTCCGGCCGCCGGCAAAACTGCTGAACAGGCATTTTCCGGAATAAGCAAAACACATCGCCCCGTGAACAAACGTCTCGATCTCAATATCAGCTTTTTCCCGAATTGATCTGATCTCCTCTAAAGAGAGTTCTCTTGCAGGAACGATCCGCTCTAATCCGAGTTCTTTTGCAAGAAGTGCTCCGTACGAGGAGGCAATACTCATCTGGGTACTTGCGTGGATAGGCAGATCGGGAAAGTTCTCCTTCAGGACTTTAAGAACGCCCATATCCTGTACAAGGACTGCATCCAGACCGGCTTTATAATACGGTGTGACATAAGCCGGGACTCTTTCGATCTCGTCCGGTTTTAACAGGGTATTCAGGGTAAGATAGATTTTGACGCCATGAAGATGGCAGAAGTCAATTGCCTTCAGATACTCCGCTTCATCAAAGTTTCCGGCATATGCACGTGCAGAAAAAAAACTGCCGCCGGCATAAACGGCATCACAGCCTGCCTTGACCGCTGCTTCGAGTGCTTCGTATGTTCCCGCCGGAGCCAGGATTTCCGGAATTTTCGTTTTCATCGAACTAATCATAACAAATCAATTTTTTATTGTAAACAGAACCTGTGCGGTATATAATCGGTACATATTTTGTTAATTTAATATGCTAAAGTTGTAAAGAAAAGAGGTTTTTTTATGATCAGAATCGGGATTGCAGGTTATGGAAATATCGGACGCGGTGTCGAATGTAATATCAAGGAAAATGAAGATATGGAGCTTGTTGCGATCTTCACCAGAAGAAATCCGGATGATGTAAAAACACAGGGGCTTTGCCCGGTCGTCAATATCAGTGAAATCGAAAACTGGAAAGAGAAAATCGATGTCCTGATCGTTGCAGGCGGAAGCGCTACGGATCTTCCGGAGCAGACTCCAAAGTATTCGAAATGGTTCAACTGCCTCGATACCTTTGATACGCATGCTCGTATTCCGGAACATTTCGCAAACGTCGACGCAGCCGCAAAAGAAGGCGGAAACCTTTCCCTGATCTCCTGCGGATGGGATCCGGGCATGTTTTCTCTTGCTCGTCTTTATGCAAACGCGATCCTCCCGAATGGAAATGATTATACTTTCTGGGGCAAAGGCGTTAGCCAGGGCCATTCCGACGCGATCCGCCGCGTGAAAGGCGTCAAGGACGCAAAACAATATACGATTCCGATCGACTCCGCATTAGCATCTGTCAGAGCCGGAGATAACCCGGAACTTACCACCCGCCAAAAGCATACCCGTGAATGCTTTGTCGTATTAGAGGAAGGCGCAGATGCGGCACAGGTCGAACAGGATATCGTTACCATGCCGAACTATTTTTCTGATTATGATACAACGGTCCATTTTATCTCTCAGGAAGAATTAGACCGTGACCACAGCGGGATCCCGCATGGCGGTTTTGTTTTCCGGACAGGTTCCACCGGCAAAGAAAACGAAAACCAGCACGTGATCGAATACAGTCTGAAGCTCGATTCCAATCCGGAGTTTACGACCAGCGTTCTTATGGCTTACGCGCGTGCGATCTTCCGGATGAAAGAAGAAGGAAAGACCGGCTGCATGACTGTTTTTGATGTTGCGCCGAAATACCTTGTTCCGATGGATGAGGCGTTTATCCGGGCACATATGCTTTAATCGGAAGGCGTCCTGCTTCATCCCTGAAGTTTGCCCTACTGCATTGATTTTCCGTTCAGATTATGGTACGATTTTTAGGCTTTAAGGCGGAACGTGGCGCAGTTTGGTAGCGCGCCTGAATGGGGTTCAGGAGGCCGCAAGTTCGAATCTTGTCGTTCCGACGAATAAAGCTGCGGGAAGTCCAAAGGGCTTCCCGTTTTTTTCAAAATATTGGAAGGACAACAGGAAAGAGAATTCCTGACAGAAGGAGAAAAACTCATGAGATTTGTAATACAAAGAGTAAAACAAGCTTCCGTTACCGTAGACGGGGAAATAACTGGCAAGATCGAAAAAGGATTTATGGTCCTGGTCGGGGTCTGTCAGAGCGATACAAAGGAGATCGCGGATAAGATGGTCCGCAAGATGACCGGACTTCGTATTTTTGAGGATTCCGAAGGGAAGACGAATCTCTCGCTGGAGTCCGTCGGCGGTTCGCTTCTTCTGGTTTCCCAGTTCACGCTCTATGCGGACTGCAAAAAAGGAAACCGCCCGAGTTTTATCAACGCGGGCGATCCGGAACATGCCGAAGCACTTTATAATTATATTGTTGCGCAGTGCCGCGAAAAAGGCTTTGAGGTCGGAACCGGAGTCTTTGGCGCGGAAATGGATGTTGCGCTGGTAAACGATGGACCGTTTACGATCCTTCTGGATTCAGAGACCCTATAGGCTATTGGGTCTTCCAGGTATGGATATGACAGGTCTCCTGAAATCCGATCGCCGAATAGACCGGATATCCAAACGGCGATGCCTGAAGCGAGACCTCTGTCCGTCCGAGTTTTTTAAGGTCCTGTAAGATCCGGAGAACCAGTTTCGTCGCGATTTTTTTATGGCGGTTTTCCGGAGGGACCGCGACCTCATGGATCCCGGAATTATTCTCCCTTAACAGGATCATCGAGGTTCCTGCAATCTTTCCCTCTTTCAGAAAAGCATAAAGGATCATGTTCTCACTCTTAACAAGATTATCGTAGACCTCGTATTCGAGTTCTTTTTCCGGTTTAAAACCCTCAGTCATAACTTCCGTCCATTCATGGACTCTGTCCTCAGAAATCGATTTCTGTCTGATTTTCTGATATTCCGGATTATTGATGCAGGCCGTATCGATTGTTACGATATCCGGACAGACTTCTTCATCGAACGGTGTATTGACAAGATCAAAGAACATCCCGTTCTGGGTCAGGAAAAGCGAGTACCCGTTTGCCTCAAGAACTTCCGCACAGTTCGGCTGCTGAAGTTCTTCCGCATAAGTGATCATTGTCGGATATCCCTGTTTCCCTCTCTCAAGGATCTCCTTTACGATCCGGTCGATCTCCTCTTTTTCCGGAGCAATAAAACAGTTGCGGCCGTACCATCCGCTTAAGGAATTATAGGTTACATAATCCGGTTCGTGTTTTTCGACGTTTCCCCCGGAAACCAGGGCATATTCTATGCAGATATCTTCCTGCCCGTCCATTGCCAATTTCATTTGATCATTCATCGTCTGCCTCTTTCTTGATACTTTCCCTATATCTTACCAAACACATCCTGCTTTTACAAAGCAGCAGCGGATACTTTTGTATCCACTGCCGCCTTTGATTGTCACAAAAAATTATGATGAAGGAGTATTGTTACAGATCACCTAATTTCCCTTCTGTATCATGAACTGCTTTGACCATCATTTCAACGTTCTCATATTTTGCGTTGAACGGGATATCACATCCGGAGCAAAGGATAAATCCGGTCGGTCCGATTTCCTTGATCAGCTTCATGGAATAATTGTAAGTATCTTCCTGGGTTCCGAATGCAAGCATCTCCGCCGGAACATCGCCCATGATACACATTACATCGCCGAGAACTTCTTTCGCTTTGAAGATATCGGTCTTGCCGTCAAGTGCAAGGATACCGGTCTTCGGAGCGATCTCACGGAAGACATCAAGACCCGGAGTCCAGTTCGAATCAAGGTGATAGATCGGAATAACGCCATACTCTACACAAAGGTTTGCGATATCTCTCATATACTGCCAGGAGAAACGAATGAACATTTCTCTGTTCAGCATGGAAGGAGTTCCTCTCCAGCCGCCGACCCATACGCCGATCGGGCAGGTATCCGGATTTGAAAGGATCGAACGATAAAGCTGCATGTTAACGCGGTGAACCTCAGCAAAGACATCATCCATCTTTTCCGGGATCTCCATCAGGTCGTCCATCAGGAATGCTGCAAGAGAACGTCCGCCACAAAGTGCTTCAAACGGAGACTCGAAGATCGCGCTGACCATGGTCGGGAAACCTGCTTCCGCATGTCTTCTCTCTGCGGTCGGGGTATACTCAAAGAACGGAGCGCTCTTCTCGAACGGATGGTCAAAGTTTGCATTTAAGAATTCCGGCTGCCATTTGTCATAGCCGATCTCCAGAATTTTATCATAGTCTTCATGAGAGATGATTTCTTTTTCATGTACCTGCCAGAGCTCGTTCGGGCCGACCATCGGGTCTTTGCCCGGCATTGCTACGCTCGAGAACCACTGAGCCGGGAATACTTCCGGGCTGAAGATCGGAGCCTGGGAACCGTCGATATCCATCATTTCTGCTACTTTGATATTACAGGAACAGTTCAGTTCCATGTCTGCAAGATAGTCCGCAAGAATAACGCCTGCAAATTTTGCGTTTGCTGCAGGACCGGATGATAACAACGGAATCTTGTCAACCGGCTCTAATGCGACTGCCTTTTTGATCCTTCCTAATCTTGCCTCATATTTTGCCTTAACTTCCTCATTTGGAAAGTTCCATTTTTCCCAATATTTCTGTGCCATTTTCTCCTCCTTATTCATTCCTTACTGGTTTATATCTGTTTCTTTAACTTGATTATAAAATGCGGTAAATGAGACTTCAAAAAGTTAAAAACAATACAGGTATGCGATTTCGTTATAGACGATAATGAACGCACCAGTAGTATAAATTTGCAAAAAACACAGAAAAGGCAACGGTTTGCGCCGTTGCCCTGCCTAATGATTCTTTAATCTATGTATGTAAAATTGTCATAGAAAATCGGTACATACGGGTTTCCGGTATCTTTGTTCCAGGCGAGAACAAGACTCGGATTCGATACCGGATCAACATCCAGGAATTTTACTTCCGGATTATTATGAAGGATGTTCCGGCTGTCTAGCATTCCGATTCCGACATTCGCCTGGACCCAGAGCATCAGTGCCTGGATTGATGGCGCAAACTTGACTTTCGGAACGACGCCACACCGCTTAAATCCGTCCAGAATAAGCCTCGAGGATTCAGAAGAATCATCAAGTGAGACCATGATAAAGGTTTCATTCTCGAGCTCCTCCAGCTTTACATAATCCTGTTTAGCGAGTCTGTGGTCTTTATGAACAACAATATGATCTCTGGATTTCTGAATCTGACGGTAATCAACATCCGCAATCTTTGCCACGTCAAACTTTAACGTAATGATCAGATCAAGCTCTCCGGAATTGATTCCGTCAATCAACTTTCCAAAGCTGTATGTGTTCATTTTTATATCCACATTCGGATAGGTCTCAGAAAAATATTTCAGGACATGCGGAAACAGATCTCCGACGTAGGTTCCTTCCAGGATCCCGACATTCAGTTCTCCGGAAAGACCCTGATATGCGCTTCTTGCCTTCGCAACCGCAACATTATAATCGTCGTAGATCTTTCGAAAGTACTCTTTTAAGATGATTCCCGCAGGAGTCAGCTGCATCTTCCGGGATGTCCTCAGGAACAGGATCACGCCCAGTTCCTCTTCCATCATCTGGATCTGTCTGCTAAGAGCAGGCTGCGTTATATATAACTGATTGGCTGCTTTCGTAAAGCTCAAACACTGTGCTGCAACCAGAAAGTATTTGACTTGGTTCATGTTCATAACAGTTTTCTCCCAAATCGTTACATTGCTCTGGTGTGAAAAGGCTGCCGCAGAAAGCAGCAGCCTCTTTCAAAACACGTTAAACATTTAGTCCCATTCAGCCTGGTACTCTGTTTTTGCAAGGGTAAAGATCTCATCTTTCATTGCAGCACTAGCCCAGCCGCCGAACGGAAGGAACATCGGCGCATAGTTAAAGCCTTTTGCGGTCTCATGGAACCTCTCCGCAACCTTCGCGCGGACCCCGGCTTCATCAATCGTTCCTGCTTCTGCAGCTGCTTCATATTCCATGTAAACAGGCGTTACGTGGAAGGCAAGCTGTCCGTTTGTAAGCTCTTTGAGCTTCGGAACGTTATTGATCTCCTGTCCCTGCCATGCGTCAATACCGATCTCCGGGAACTCCGGAACGATTGCTTCGATATTTCCACAGGAATGGTGTTCATAGATCATTCCCAGTTCATGGCAGTGGTCAACCATACGCTTGATCTCCGGTTTGTAAATATCTCTCCAGACTTCCGGGGAAAAGAACATTCCGTTCTGTGCACCCCAGTCATCATGGCACATCAGGATATCCGGATTATAATATTTTTTTACATAATCCATCAGTTTCAGTTTCCAGGTCACGAGTTCATGCGTAAATTCCTTGACATCTTCCGGGTTTGTGATCAGAGAGATCAACGCCTCTTCAAAGCCCATCAGCATATGAAGCCTCTCAAACGGTCCGTTCAGGAACATCATGCAGAAGCAGCTGTTCTCCCTGTCAAGGTTGTCCAGAAACTCCTGGTCGCGTTTGATCTTCTCATCCCAGTCCCAGGCATCCAGGTCCGGAAACTTCAATACTTCTTTCCAGTCCTCGATATCATCAAGGACTCTTTCTGCCAGCGGATTCGGACAGATTGCGCTTACCGCTTCTTCACGGATCCACTCTACGCCCCACCAGTCAATACCTGCCTGTACAAATGGGGGTCTCTCTTCATAGGCTGCAGGATCAAATAAAACGACGATATCCTTATCTGTCGGTACTTCGTCTGTCGGCAGATGGTGATAGAAATTCATTGCTCTTTCTTTTGCATTCATTGGATGCTTCATATTTTTCCCTCGCTTTCATACAGTCTTTTTCTCTGTATACAGAATAGCATTTTTCATGTCATTCTTTTAATGAAACATTGGAGCGCTTTCATTCCGTTTTTTCATCGAACAGCCCCTGAGCTTATCTGGACAATCTTCTTCTGATATCGAAAATATCCCAATGGAATTTCTCTCCGAGATATCCCATGATTCCTTTTGGCGCAAGGATAATAACAATAACTGCAATCGCACCAAGGATCAGGTTCGAGTATCCCGGGAAGTTATACAGGATCTGATTTAATATTACGTAAACAAACGCACCGATGATCGGACCTTCGATCGTTCCCGATCCGCCGATGATACAGATAAATACCATCGCGATCGTCCAGTCAATACTGAATGCGCCCTTCGGCGTAATATAGATCTGGTTGATATACATGACGATACCGCAAAGCGCCATGACCGCTGCCGAGATCAGGAATACGATCAGTTTCGTATTAAAGATCTTAATACCGCGGACTTCAGCTGCACTTGTATTATCACGGATCGCACGAAGGGACATACCCAGTTTTGATCTCATGATAAATACCAGAAGGATCGTCATGCCAATACCAAGGATCGCGCTCATAAGGTATAACAGCCAGATCGGAACTTTCAGTGCTGCACTGATTGTATATCCGATACCGTAATTGACGAATCCCCAGTTCAGGAACAAGGTACAAAGTGCTTCCGCAACGATCCATGTTCCGATCGTGAAATAGACACCGCTCATCTTAAAGATCGGAACCGAGATGATCAGCGCGAATACAACGCAGATTACAATTGCAATAATAAAGCTCCACCAAATGCTGATCTTAAATTTTTGTCCGACCAGAGCAAGTACATATCCGCCGATACCAAAGAATGCCTGATGGCCAAGGGACGTCAGGCCCGCAAAACCACTCAAAAGGTTCCAGACCTGTGCCATTGCCATATAGATCATTACGAGCGTTACAATACTGATCAGTCTGGCACTTCCCCACCATCCGAAGGTAAGGAACACAAGAGCCAGGATCAGGATCACGATCCACTTCACGGAGTGGAGCGTATGTTTTTTATCTGTAAAATTGAACATCTTTCTCCACCTCCCTTAACTACGCTTGCCACTGCCAAGGATTCCGTTCGGCAGAACTGCAAGAATGATCAACATGAATACATATCCGGTAAGGGCCTGCCAGCCGGTCCCGAAGAAGTTCGCTCCGAGAAGCTGGACAAGTCCAAGCAGGATTCCTCCGATCAGGGTACCAAACAGGGAACCCATACCTCCGATAACGACAACGCCGAAGGCAATGATCAGATAACCGGATCCGGAGTAGGAATAGAATACGAAGGTACTTCCTACGAGGTAGCCGGCGATCGTTGCCGTTGCCATTGCGATTCCCATTGTAACAACAAACATGACTTTGGTGTTAACACCCATGAGCTCCGCAGCTCTCTTATTGTCGGAAGTAGCCCGGATCGCACGACCGATGTCCGTTCTCTTCATAATGATACTCAGTGCAACGATAACAATGACCGCTACAACAAAGTCGATAAAATAGGATCCCGGCACGGAAAAGAGTTTTGTTTCAATAATATTACCACCGGCAAATTTGTTGGTTGCTGATAAGCTCTGCGGGTTCGATGCGAAGAAGATCTCAAGGATATTCTGTACACAGATCGAAACACCGAAGGTGACCAGAAGTGCCGGCTCATCGCCTTTATCAATAACGGCATTGACCAGGAATTTCTGGAACAGGAACGCGACAATGACCATAAGCACGATCGCGACCAGAATCGCCAGAAATACATTTGGAATAAAATTATTGACAATGACCATGATAAAGAACGATGACAAAATCATCAAAGTTCCATGGGCGATATTGGTCAGCTTCATAATACCGAATACGATGGAAAGACCAATACCGATAATTGCATACAGGCCGCCCAGCAAAATGCCTGATACAACACATTGTAATAATACTTGCATTTTTCGACCTCCTATGCGTATTTGTTCATTCCGAAGAATGCGTCTTTTACTTCGTCAATATCCAGTTTCGAAGGCTCACCTTCCATAACGATATTGCCCTTGACCATGACAAAGCTGTAATCCGAGTTATCAACGCTTCGCTGTACTTCCTGATCGACGATGATAAATGTCGTTCCGAATTCTTTGTTGATATCTTTTACTTTATCAAAAATGTCATTAATGATAACCGGTGCGAGTCCTAAGGAGATCTCGTCACAGATCACGATCTTCGGATCAGCCATCAGTGCTCTTGCTATTGCAAGCATCTGACGCTGTCCGCCGGAGAGGAAGGTTGCTGCCTGTTTTTCTTTTTCTTTTAAAACCGGGAACAAACTATAGACTCTTTCAAAGAGTTCCGCTCTCTTCTTACGGCTTTCGGGAACGTAGGAGCCCATCAGAAGGTTTTCCTTTACACTCATTCCTTCAAATACAAGGCTTCCTTCCGGAGCCATACCGATTCCGGTACGAACGATTGCGTTCGTCTTCATTTTTGTGATATCTTTGCCCTCCATATAGATCTTGCCTTTTGTCGGCTTATTCAGACCCATGATCGTATCGAGCAAAGTTGATTTCCCGGCTCCATTCGCCCCGATGATCGTCGTGATCTTACCCCGTTCCACTTCCATCGAGAGATCAGAAATCGCAAGGAAATCTCCATATTTTACTTCTATATCTTCTACCTTAAGGATTATATCTTTCTCACTCATTTTTTTCTCACCCCCAGGTATACTTCTTCGACTTCTTTGGATGCCATAACCTCTGCCGGCTTACCACTGATGATATCGTGGCCGTCAGCCAAAAGCAGGACTCTGTCGGTTCCGTGAAGCATTGTCTGAATAACATGCTCGATCCAGAGAATACTTAATCCACGCTCTTTTAATACCCGGACAATTTCCAGGATGTCGTCGACTTCTGATTCGGTAAGACCGCCTGCGACCTCATCGAATAACAGGACCTTTGGATCCGAACTCAGCGCGATACCGATCTCAAGTCGTTTTCTGTCTAAAAGTCCGAGTTTTCCGGCATCGGTGTCTGCTTTGTCAATCATTCCTATCAAGTCTAAAATCTCTTCTGCCTTCTTTGCAGCCTCATGTTCCGAGAGACCGGAGCCGAAGATTCCACCGGTGATCACGTTTTCAAAAGCACTCATTTTTTCAAACGCTCTCGGGACCTGGAACGTTCGTCCAATCCCCATTTTGACACGGTCTGTAATCTTTGCGCGGGTGATATCCTGACCATTGAAGATAACCTGTCCGGCTGTCGGTTTTAAAATACC
>JAFWFQ010000005.1 GCA_017515535.1 Parasporobacterium sp.
CTTTATTTAGGAGAAAACCATGAGAAGCATAATTGATATTTTAGATCTTTCCATCAGCGAGATCGATGAACTGATCGCAACCGCACAGGACATCATCGCATCGCCGGAGCGTTATGCGCATGTCTGCGAAGGCAAAAAACTTGCGACCCTTTTCTTCGAGCCCTCCACAAGAACAAGGCTCAGTTTTGAGGCTGCAATGTACGAACTCGGAGGTCATGTCATTTCGATGTCAGATGCCGGTTCTTCCTCTGCTTCCAAAGGAGAAAGTGTTGCCGATACGATCAAGGTCGTCAGCTGTTATGCAGATATCATTGCCATGCGCCATCCAAAAGAAGGTGCCGCATTGGTTGCATCAGATAACACGAGTGTTCCAATCATCAATGCCGGAGACGGCGGCCACTGCCATCCGACACAGACGACGGCAGACCTGCTGACGATCTACCGGGAGAAAGGCGGCTTCGACGGACTGACGATCGGACTTTGCGGAGACTTAAAATTCGGCCGTACGGTTCATTCCCTGATCAATGCCATGAGCCGCTACGAAGACATCCGCTTTGTTCTGATCTCACCAAATGAGCTGAAACTCCCCAGCTACATCAAAAACGATGTGCTGAAGAGAAACCGAATCCCATATGTGCAGACAAACAATCTCGAAGAAGCAATGCCGGAACTTGATGTACTCTATATGACCCGCGTACAGAGAGAACGTTTCTTCAACGAGGAAGATTATCTCCGCTTAAAAGACAGTTATATCCTGACCCCGGCAAAACTGAAAGAAGCGAAACGTGACATGATCATCATGCATCCGCTGCCGAGAGTCAACGAGATCAGCGTTGCGGTCGATGATGATCCGAGAGCCTGCTACTTCAAGCAGGTCTTAAACGGCAAGTATATGCGGATGGCACTGATCTTAATGTTATTAAAGGAGGCCGGAACACTATGAATGTAGATTCGATTCAAAACGGAATTGTAATAGATCATATCTCTGCAGGTAAAGGCATGATGCTTTACGACCTGTTGGGACTCGATCAGTTAGATGCTTCCATCGCAATCATCAAGAATGTAAACAGTCATAAGATGGGAAAGAAAGACATCATCAAGATCGATGCGGATATCCCGGTCGACTTAGACCTGATCGGTTATGTGGATCCGGATGCGACGGTCAATGTGATCAAAAACGGGATCCTTGTTGATAAAAGATCTCCGGAACTTCCGGAGACTCTGGTCGATGTCATCAAGTGTAAGAACCCCCGCTGCATTACCTGCGTCGAACAGGAGCTGAAGCATATCTTTCGCCTGACTGATAAGGAACGGCGGATCTATCGATGCATCTACTGCGAGACAAAGGCAAACTAGAATGACATATTAAGAACGGGAAGCCCTTGATCCGGCTTCCCGTTTTTTAGTTTACACGTTATTGTTTTACTCCGGTTCAAGTTTGCATGCGATTGTTTTCCTCTGGTTCAAGTTTGCATGTTATTGTTTTACTCCAGTTCGTCACAGGCCTTTTGCAGTGCCTGATAAAACCGGCCGACATGAAGACCGTCCATCAGGCCGTGGTGAGTCTGATTCGAAAGCGGCATCAGGGTGCGTGTCGGATCCGCAGGATCCTTGAAATATTTTCCGAAAGTTATTTTCGGAACGTTATCCTCTCCGCCGTGAATGATCGTACGGATGAAACCCGTATATTGTATCCAGGGAATGCTGGAATAATTGGCAATATCCAATTTCCCGCGGACCCGGTTCTCAAGATCTTCGGGTGTCGCATTTTCCAGATTTTCGCGGGTAGTTTTGCAGAAACGGACAATGTCATCACACGGCCGGATACATTCTCCCATAACAAAAAGATCGCTGCCTTTTCTCAGATGTGTCACAAACGGACGGGTATGTCCAATGATAAACGGCTTCCTGTCAACAAACCGGTAGCGGTAGTTTTCAATAGAATCCGCCGTCCTGGTGCAGAGATAGATCATGACCAGGTTAAAGGAAATCCCGTGTTTTTTCGCGAAGGCCAGCGGCTTCGTCACATCCACATTTGCCGTGACCACAATATATGGAAAATCCGCCCCGAGATAATTCATAAACAGCTTCTTCCGCCCCCAGTTTTCAAGATCGATCCATTCGATTGAATTGTTCTCTGCATCGTAAAACTGCTTTTCGTTTTCGCTGCAAGCGTTTGCAAGATAATCTTCCATTTCCGTTCTCCCTATTGTTTTCCGATTGATTATTTTTGATGCAAAGTGCCTTCCGGCGCGGTGTTACAATTCAGATTTGTATTCTTCCAAAAAATCTTCCAGAAAGGCATGGCGGGACTTTGCCATTTCTTTTCCGCTCTCTGTATTCATCTCGTCCTTCAAGAGCAAAAGTTTATCATAAAAATGCTGAATATTAGAATCCATCGAACGGCCATGCATTCCGCCAAATGCAAATGTCCGCGCGATCCCGATCGCCCCGAGCGCATCCAGCCGGTCGGCGTCCTGAACGATCTTTCCTTCGATCGTTTCCGGCCGGCGGCCGCGGTTCTGACTGAACGAAACGGAATTGATCGCATCGCAGATCCGCTCGATCTTTTCCGGATCGATCGTCTGACGATTCAAAAACGCCCTCGCATTCGCGTTGTTCTTTGTATCGAAAAGCTTGTGATCATCCGTATCATGCAGCAAGGCCGCAAGCGCTACGATTTCTAGATCAGCGTTCTTCTCCTGCTCCGCGATCTTCATTGCGTTACGATAGACCCGAAGCGAATGCTCTGCTCCATGTCCATCCGCCCTGTCACGGAAAAGTTCGTTGATATATTCGATTGCTGAATTGATCATTGTCTCACTCATAAGCATATTATAAACATGCCCTTAATTTTTTCACAGTTTTTTTCACACAGGTCTCAAAAAATGGTTTATAATAGATAGGATTATATAACTATGTGGTTTTGTCTCCGGAGGTTGCCTGAATGATCCCGAAATATGATGTTCCGATGTTAATATATCCGAGCCGGACGGACAGTAGTGCGCGATTAAGTGTACCGGATTGTTTTGCCTTGTTCATGGATATTGCGGCGCCGCATGCCGCAATGCTCGGCTGCGGAACGGAAGATCTTGCAAAGCAGGACCTTTTCTGGCTTACGGTAAAATCAAAGATAAAAATCCTCCGTCGTCCGAGGATGATGGAAGATGTCACGGTCTCAACATGGCCGAGAAAACCGGAAGAGACCCGCTGTATCCGTGATTATTCAATCACAAAAGGCGACGAAACTTTGGTTCTCGGGAAAACACTCTGGGCAGTTATAAATATCAAGACCGGAAAACTGAACCGGGTCGACGTATTATATCCGGAAGGATTTCAAACGATTTCTGATATTGCGATCGAAGAACCATTCACAAAATTTGACCGTGAGTTTGAAGGGGAACCATTTGGAACCTATACGGTCCGCTCTACGGATATTGACTTCGGTGGACATATGAACAACATCGCGTATATCCGTGCATTTACAAGTCTGTTTAGTGCAAAAGAATGGCAGGATTTAAAGGTCTCGGAATTAGAGATCCACTACAAGTCCCCGTGTTTTGAGGGAAATACCCTTTCCTTCGAGAAAAAGCAGGTGGAAGATTCGACTCATATCTGTGCGAAACTTCCGGATGGAAAAATTGCCATTTTTATTGCAATGAAAACAAGGAATAACGCATTATGAAAAAAATATTGATTGCGCTTGGGATTTTGTTTCTTTGCGGATTAGGACTCTTTACAATCAAATCTCATGCAGCAGAACTTGATATAACGATCAGTGCTTCTGACGGCAGTGACGGACAGGATCTTCTCGATGAGGATCCCTGGTCCCAGGAGCCTTTTGAGGTCGGAACAACAGTTACGATCCAGGCGCAGGAGCCAATCGATTCTCTTTATATCAAATGGGGAGGAAAGGAACCGTCCCCTTGTACTTTGGATGACGGCGGGAGCACCGTACCGATCGGCGAAGACGGATTTCTTCATGAGTACGTCAAGCTTTCCGGAACGTCGAACTCTGTAACGATTACGATCAAGGAAGACGACACCACGTTTGCGGATATCTTCGCATTTTCTGCCGGAGAGCTTCCGGATTATGTCCAGCAGTGGAAACAGCCATGGGACAAGGCAGATATCCTTGTCATCCCGGCCCATGCTGACGATGAAGCCCTGTTTTTCTCAGGCATTATCCCAATCTATACAAACGAAAACCGTGCCAGAGTTCAAGCGGTTCTGTTCTCGGATCACGTAACAACAGGAGAGCACTGGCGGCCACACGAGTTTCTGGACAGCTTATGGGTACTGGGCGTTGACCATTATCCGGTCTTTGGTCCTTTTATAGATGAATACAGTGAGTCGCTGGAGGAAGCCGAAGGTCTGCTCGATAAAGAAGAAGGCCTGGAGTTTATTGTTGAAGAGCTCCGCCGCTTTAAGCCACAGGTCGTTGTCACTCATGACAGAAAAGGCGAATACGGACACGGGACCCATATGTTTGTTTGTGAACGGCTTCTAGAAGCGCTCGAGATCTCGCAGGATTCCAGCAAGTACCCGGACTCTGCTCAGACTTATGGAACCTGGGATGTTCCGAAAACCTATATCCATCTTTGGCCGGAAAACAAAATTGAGACAGATACCCGTGCTCCGCTTTCAAGTTTCGGCGGAAAGAATGCGTTTGAATTAGGGAAAGAAGCCTATGATCAGCATTTATCCCAGGCGTGGACCTGGTATTATGTAGATGACGGATACGACGAGAACGGAAATCCGAATGGCTATGAGTACAGTATCGCAAAGTACGGCCTTGCGCGTACGACTGTCGGCTTGGATTCCGGAACAAATGACGTCATGGAGAATCTTGTCGCATATGATCTTCAATCTTCGGATCCCGAAAAACAGGAGACCCAGCCAACAGAAGAGGCAACAACTTCTTCCCCGGAAAAACAGGAAAAGAAAAAGTCCGGAAACACGGCACTTATTATTGTCCTGATTGCTGTTTTATTGGTTATCCTACTGATTGATATCCTTCTCTTTGCACTTATTCGAAAGTTGAAAAAGCAGGAAGAAATCGAACGGTTGGAACGGGTCCGCCGCGCAGATCAGGCTCGCCGGACAAGACCGCAGACTTCACCAGATCAAATGAATCAGCCAAGGCGGTCAGGTCAGTCGTCACGGCCGGTGCGGACTACCCGCTCGAACCAGCAGAGCCGGCCGACAAGACCGGTTCAGGCTCCGCGCTCAAGCCAGGCAAACCGCGAAACCCGAACATCTCAGACAAGAAGACCACGGAACCCGAGATAAAATATGCCGCGATAAGGCAAAAATAAAAAATAGCGACTATGAAAAATAGTCGCTATTTATATTGATTGATAAAAAGAGATGAAATCTCCAGATCAAAAGCCGCGCGCTTTAAAAACGTGCATGTCCTCTAGTTTTTAAAACTGTGGATCGGTGCCGGGATCCGCCCGGTCCGGTTAATAAAGGCGCTGCAGTCAAACCGGTTGACCGGCATGATCGGCGCACTTCCGAGCAGACCGCCGAACTCAACCATCTCGCCTTCTTTCTTTCCATAAACAGGAATAATACGGACTGCGGTTGTTTTCTGGTTGATCATTCCGATCGCCGCCTCATCAGCGATAATTCCGGAGATCGTTGTCGCTTTGACATCACCCGGGATTGCAATCATATCAAGGCCTACCGAGCAGACACAAGTCATCGCTTCCAGTTTCTCCAGCGTCAACGCGCCTTTCTGAACTGCCTCGATCATTCCCGCGTCTTCACTGACCGGAATAAACGCACCGCTTAAGCCGCCGACATAAGAAGAAGCCATAACACCACCCTTTTTGACCTGATCATTCAAGAGCGCAAGCGCTGCTGTTGTCCCCGGGGCACCTGCCATCTCAAGTCCCATCTCGCAGAGAATGTCCGCAACACTGTCGCCGATCGCAGGGGTCGGAGCAAGAGAAAGGTCGACGATCCCAAACGGGATCCCGAGCATCTTTGACGCTTCCTTCGCAACAAGCTGACCGACACGGGTGATCTTGAACGCAGTCTTCTTAACCGTCTCACATAGCGTTTCAAAATCCGCGCCGCGGATATCTTCCAGTACAGACTTTACAACACCGGGGCCGGAAACGCCGACATTAATGATCTCATCCGCTTCGCTTACTCCGTGGAAGGCTCCCGCCATAAACGGATTGTCATCCGGCGCATTACAGAATACCACAAGCTTTGCGCATCCGATCGAATCTGCATCCTTTGTCGCTTCTGCCGTCTCCAGGACAACCTGTCCCAATAAACGTACAGCATCCATATTCAATCCGGTCTTTGTCGAACCGACATTAACAGAAGAACAAACATTATTCGTCTCGCTCATCGCCTGAGGAATCGAACGGATCAGCATCTCATCGGCTGTTGTCATTCCTTTTGATACGATTGCGGAATAGCCGCCAAGGAAATTAACACCGGTCTCGGCCGCTGCCTTATCCAGCGTTACTGCAACAGAGACCATGTCTTCAACCGACTTCGCCGCGCTTCCTGCCGCGATCGCTGCCGGTGTGATCGAGATCCTCTTATTTACGATCGGGATTCCGAATTCTTTTTGGATGATCTCTCCGGTACGGACCAGATCTTTTGCTGTCCGCGTGATCTTCTCATATATGTTCTGATTGAATTTCTGAATATCTTCCGCCGCACAGTCAAGCAGGGAGATTCCCAGCGTAATCGTACGTACATCAAGATTCTGCTTTTCAATCATCGAGTTTGTTTCATGAACTTCGTAAAGATTTACCATAGTCTGCTCCTAAAGTCCGTTTGGTCTGCTGCATCCGTTTCAGATCCTGTGCATTGCCTCGAAAATATCTTCCTGCTGCATCTTGATCTGGACGCCGAGTTTTTCTTCTCCCATTTTTGCAAGCCCCTCGGAAAGATCCAGGAAGCTGTCTTCGGAAGTTGCGATATCCACGATCATCGTCATATTGAACATTCCATCTACGATCGTCTGTGCGAGATCGAGAATATTGACGTTATGCTCTGCCAGATAGGTGCAGACGCCGGCAATAATTCCGACCTTATCTTTTCCTAATACGGTAATGACTGTCTTTTTCATCTCAAATGCCTTTCGTGTATTCCAATTTTAAAAAGGGAGCGGAATGATCCGCTCCCTTATTTTACAACAATTATCCTCTCGGTGTCCATTCCTCCATATAAATTACACGGTCGCAGATCCGCGCCACAACGTTCTGGTCATGGGAAATAAAGAGCATCGAAAGGTTCAAATCTTTCTGCAGTCCGAGAAGGAGCTCTAAGATCTGTTCCTGTATCGAAACATCCAATGCGGAAACCGGCTCATCCGCAATGACGAACTTCGATCCCGACATCAGCGCGAGCGCGATATTGACGCGCTGCTTCTGGCCGCCGGAAAGCTGCCTCGGATAACGGTCCAGATATTTGTCAGGGTCCAGCTCCACCTTCTGTAACATCTCTCTTACACGCTGTTTCCGTTCCGCAGGACTCAGGATATATTTCGAGATATCCAATTCCGGATTTTTCTGTTTTTGCTGCTTCCAGTATTTCGTCTGATTGCGCAGCGGCCCCTCCAGGATCCAACCGATCTTGCGCGCCGGATTCAATGATCCGGAACTATCCTGAAAGATCATCTGCGGTCTCTTTGTATGATGAATGATCTCCCCGGTATAATCTTTATGAAGACCTAAGATCGCCCGCGAGATCGTGCTCTTTCCGGAACCGCTCTTTCCGACCAGTCCCAATATCTCACCTTTTTTAACCTCAAAGTCCATGTGTTCCACAATGACCTTTTTCTTTGGTTTTTCTCCGAGCTTGTTGGTCTTCTGCATATAGAATACCGTAAGGTCTTTTACCTCAAGTGCCGGATCTGAAACGATCTCTTTTCCGCCCTTCCGCTCATCCGTGATCGCCGCGATCAGGCTCTGGGTATACGGATCCTTCGGATGTTCGAAGATTTCTTCCACAGTCCCCTGCTCTACGATCTCGCCTTTATACATAACAAGCGTCCGGTTGCAGACTTTATGAATAACACGAAGATCGTGCGATACAAGGATAATACTGGTTCCTCTTTCCTTGTTGATCTTCTTTAAAAGCTCAAGTACCTGATCCTGCACATCCGCGTCAAGCGCAGTAGTCGGCTCATCCGCGATCAGAAGCTGAGGTTCACACATCAGCGCCATCGCGATCATGACACGCTGCTGCTGGCCGCCGGAAAGTTCGTGCGGATATTTCTTATATGCCTTTTCCGGTTCCGGAATCTCCACAGCCTCAAGCATCTCCAGAACCTTTGCCTTCCGTTCTTCTTTGGAAAGCATGCGGATTCCCGCTTCTTTTCTATCCTTATCCCTTGCATGGAGCGTCAGCATTTCCTCCACCTGTTTTCCGATCCGGACAAGCGGATTCAGGGAAGTCATCGGTTCCTGGAACACAACAGAAAGTTCATCTCCTTTAAGCTGGCGGAGTTCATCAAAAGACATCGGTACCAGGTCTTTTCCCTGGAAGATCACTTCCCCGGTATAGTGCGCATAGGAAGGAAGAAGCGCCATCAGTGCAAGTCCCAGCGTACTTTTTCCGGAGCCGGATTCGCCGACGATCCCCAGGATCTCTCCTTTCTCCATGCTGAAGGAGACCCCTTTGACTGCGTAGGAAGTCCGTTCTTCTGTTCTGTATTCAACTTTCAGATCTCTGACATCCAGTAATTTTTCCATTTTCTAATCTACTTTCGATACGCCTTCACTGATCAGCGATACCCCGAGCACAAGAACGATGATCGCAATACCCGGGAAGATCGCATACCATGGTGCCTGAAGAAGATAGTTGCTTGCCTCACTGATCATTCGTCCAAGCGACGGATTCGGAGGCTGCACGCCAAGTCCTAAGTAGCTGAGGCCGGCCTCCGCAATAACAGCATTATTGAATCCGACCGCTGCACTGCTCAATATACTGATATATGCATTCGGCAGGATCTGTGCGAAAATGATCCGCGGTGCACTGTCGCCGACCAGCTTTGCGCTCTGGACAAACTGCATACCCTTCAGTCTCAGCATCTCGCTTCGCGCGATCCTTGCGAAACTCGGAATAAATAAGATACCCAATGCCGCGATCACGTTCATCAGGCCCGGTCCTAAAAAGCTGACAAAAACCAAGGCGAGCAAAAGGCTCGGGAATGCGTTCACGACATCGTTGATCCGCATGATGACTTCATCAAACCAGCCGCCGACATATCCGGCAATAAAGCCGATGATTGTTCCGACGATCATACCAAAGCTGACTGTGGAGAGCGCTACAAGGAACGTTGTTCCCGCCCCCTGCATAACACGGCTGAAAATATCACGGCCGTAGTTGTCACATCCGAAAATATGTGCGATCGATGGCGGCGCAAACTTCAGTTCAAGGCTCATTTTTGTCGTCGAATACGGCGTCCAGAAAAGACCCACGATCGCGATGATCAGGATCACTCCGGTGATGATACACCCGATGATGAAACTTTTGTTTTTCTTAAGACTCATAGCTTCACCCTCGGATCTACTGCCATGTAGATCATATCCACAATAAAGTTAATCGCGATAATAAAGAACGCAATCAGAAGGACGACTGCTTCCACGACCGGATAGTCACGGTTTGTAATTGCCGTGATCAGAAGTGTTCCGATTCCGGGAACCGCGAAGACCTGCTCAACAACAATACTCCCGGCAACGATCTCCGCGACAATGACGCCGAGGAAGGTAATGACCGGCACCATTGAGTTTTTCAGAACATGTCCGTAAAGGACCTGGTTTCTCGTACAGCCCTTTGCATAGGCGGTCCGGACATAATCTTTATGAAGTTCGCTCCGGATCGAGGTCGCAAGGAATTTTACTGTCATTGCAATTTTCGGGAGTGAAATTGCAAGGGCAGGAAAAATCAGGTAGACGACCGCTGCGCCGAAGCTTTTCGCCGGCGGTGTATACTGACCGATGATAAACCATTTCAGACCAAGGGAAAAAGCATAGGTGATCAGAACACCCAGGAAAAACGAAGGGATTCCCATCGTCAGCTGGGTCACGGTTGTCATCGTTGCTTTTCCAACCACTGTTCTTCTTTTTGCAGAAAAGATACCGATCGGGATAGAAAAGACAATAACCATAATAAAAGAAATCAGGCTGAGAAGCGCAGAATTCCCGAGACGTCCTGCGATCAGCGAATTGACTGACACACCCGTGTATTGCAGGGACTGTCCGAAGTCGCCGCGAAAGGCATTTCCGATCCATACGAAATACCGGACAAAAACAGGCTGGTTCAGACCCATCTGCTCCCGAAGTGCAGCAAGCCGTTCCGGCGTCGCGTTCTGCCCTAATTTTGCGATTGCTGCATCAGACGGCAATACAGAGAATGCCAGAAAGACGATAAGCGATATAAGCAGCAATGCTACGATTAAGGTTATGATCTTTTTAAGTACGTACTTCATGAAATCAGAAAACTGTCAGGGCAGTGTTCTCCCCCGCATAAAACACGTTAGAGAACAACTGCCTCTGCCAGCAATAAATTTTATTTATTATTTGTATTTAACCACGGACATATCCTGTGCGGATATCGGGTAGAATACATATCCTTCAAGGTTTGCATTTACAGCAACGAGGTTCGACGGATCCTGTACATAGATAGACGCTGCATCGTCTGCGAGGATCTGCTGAAGCTGTTTGTAATATTCAACCTTTTTATCCGGATCGACTTCTGCAGTTGCCTGCGCATAGACTTTGTCGAATTCCGGGTTGTTGTAGTTTGTAAAGTTATTGGAAGCGGTCGATACATTCTTGTCGAAGAATGTGGACGGTGCCAGTCTTCCGTCAACTGCTACAACGGTTGCTTCGTAGTTACGTCCTACAAATGCCTCATCAAACCAGGTATTAAACTCAACCAGGTTGATCTTGGCTGTGATTCCGACTTCCGCAAGGTTATCAGCGATGATATTTGCGGTGGACTCATGAGGCGCGTAGTTATTCGGAACTGTGATCGTAAAGGTAAATCCGTTCGGATAGCCTGCTTCTGCTAACAGCTCCTTTGCCTTTGCGACATCATGCGTATAGGTCGTTTCTGTATCAGCGTTATAATACTTTGTCGCTGCAGGGATCATGTTCGTTCCGATGATATGGCTCTTTCCGCCGAAGATCATTTCGTTGATCATGTCTCTGTCGACTGCATAGTAGATCGCCTGGCGTACACGGACATCGTCAAACGGTGCTTTCGCGTTATTCAGGAACATGCCCTGTACATAGTTAACGCTTCCTTCTAAGATGTTGTAGTTCCCGTTTACAGTTCCGGCCTGGTCTGCGGTCAGATACTGATAAATATCGATCGTTCCGGCATTCAGGTAGGTAACTGCCATCTTCGCATCTGTTACGACCTGGAAGGTGACTCCGTCTAAATACGGGAATCCCTCTTTCCAGTATCCATCATATTTTTCAACGATCAGGTTTTCACCCGGTGCGGCGGACACGAATTTAAACGGTCCGGTTCCGATCGGGCTGGTGGCAAAGTTTGCCTCGTTTGCCTGAGGCACGATTGCGCATGTCAGTTCATAAACGAACTCTGTGCTCGGCTCGTTCAGGTTAACAACGACTGTTTTGTCATCAGCAATCACAATGTCCTTAATATTAGAAAATGCGGACTCCTCACCCTGGATATCCGCATAACGTTCAATCGAATACTTAACATCTTCTGCTGTTACGGCACTGCCGTCATGGAAGGTGACGCCATCTCTTAAAGTGAAAGTGATGGACAGAGCATCATCGGCGATTTTATAATCGCTGGCAACTGCCGGCTCGATCTCGCCTTCCGGTGTGGCCTTAACAAGGCCTTCGAAAATGTTAAACAAGACTTCTCTGGTTCCTGCGTATTCTGCATTATGCGGGTCAAGACTGTCGAGTTCTTGTGATATGCCTACAACAACAGTATTCGAAGCTTCCCGGCCTGTGCTTGCGCCTCCGCCCGACTGAGTTCCACTCCCTGTTGGTTCCGGGGTAGTGTTCCCGCAGGCTGCGAGTGCGGCTACTGTGACTAGTGCAATCAAAATGGAAACAATTGTTTTGAATCTTTTCATTTCAATCCTTCTTTCTGCTTGTAGCATATAATATTAAGTTGTCAACACATCTTCCGGATGCTATGCAGAGCCCCTTCTGATGTACGATGGCATTATATACTACCCGCATATGTTTTACAATCTTTTTCTGCCTATAAAACTGCCACAAAACTGCAACAATCCGCAGGCATTCTGCCCAAAAAAACCGGATCTAACAGCCGTTTTCGCCTGCTAGCCTTTGAAATGTCCCAAAACCAGCATTTTTTGGATATAATGCACAAATATTTTTATGTTTTTTTGTTAACTTTGTGAACACTGATTGCTTGCATCATGATATTATACGTATCGTAAAACCCCCAATACATTTATAGTTTTACTACACCCCATAAAATAAAATACCTTCTCCTTAAAAGCACCGGCAATCGCCGGTGTTTTTACTATCCCGGGATATTTGCAGCATGAAAAAAGGGAGCCTGCCGGCTCCCTTTCAGATTCACATAAAACGCTTTAGACCATTGCCGGTACCGGCTCGATCGGTTCCGGTGTCTCAAACAGGGATTCAAACTCTTCGCGGGTGATCTTCTCTTTTTTAAGAAGAAGCTGTGCTGACCGCTCAAGAACATCCTTATGCTTCAGGATCAGGTCCTTCGCATCCTTATAGCATTTCTCAATGATCTTTTTGACCTCAACATCGATCGCTGCTGCTGTTGTTTCCGAATACGGCTTCGCCTGTCCCCAGTCACGTCCGATAAAGACTTCTTCCGCATCACCGGAGGAATAATCGATCGGACCAAGCTCAGAACTCATACCATACTGTGTGACCATGGCTCTTGCGATTCCGGTCGCCTGCTTGATATCCTGGGAAGCACCGGTCGTAATATCATGGAAGATCAGTTCCTCCGCGATCCTTCCGCCGAAGGAGACCATGATATTCTGGATCATTTTCTCCCTTGAGTTAAACATCTCATCTTTCTCAGGAAGCGGCATCGTATATCCGCCTGCCATACCGGTCGGGATAATGGAGACCATATGGACCGGTCCGACTTCCGGAAGGACATGGAAGAGGATCGCATGACCGGACTCGTGGTAAGCCGTGATTCTCTTTTCTTTCTCCGAAATTACACGGCTCTTCTTTTCTTCACCGATTCCGATCTTAACAAACGCCTTTTCAATATCTTCCTGTTTAATATATGCACGGTTGCTGCTTGCCGCATTGATCGCCGCCTCATTCAGAAGGTTCTCAAGGTCCGCACCGGAGAATCCGGCTGTCGTCCTTGCAGTGACCCCGAGGTCAACATCTTCCGCCAGCGGTTTATTGCGCGCATGGACTTTCAGGATATCCTCACGGCCCTGAACATCCGGTTTTCCGACAAAGACTTTCCGGTCGAAACGTCCCGGACGAAGGATCGCCGGATCCAGGATATCAACACGGTTCGTTGCCGCCATAACGATGATTCCTTCGTTCACACCAAAACCATCCATCTCAACCAGGATCTGGTTCAGCGTCTGCTCTCTCTCGTCATGTCCGCCGCCGAGACCGGAACCTCTTCTTCTTGCGACCGCATCGATCTCGTCGATGAAGATAATGCAAGGAGTATTCTTTTTTGCCTCCGCAAAGAGGTCACGAACACGGGAAGCACCGACACCGACAAACATCTCAACGAAATCAGAACCGGAGATATGGAAGAACGGAACGCCCGCCTCTCCGGATACCGCGCGGGCAAGGAGCGTCTTACCGGTTCCCGGAGGCCCTACAAGAAGGATACCTTTCGGGATACGTGCACCGACTTTTGTATATTTCTGCGGAGCTCTCAGGAAGTCAACAACTTCTTCCAGTTCGTACCGCTCTTCCTGGAGCCCGGCAACATCTTTGAACGTCGTCGTATTTTGGTTCTGCGACATCATCTTCGCGCGGCTCTTACCGAAGGACATGACATTACCCCCGGCACCGCCGCCTGCCCGGCTGGAAAGAATGCTGAAAAAGACAATAAAGATAATGAACATGATCAGCATCGGAAGGATCGTCGATACGAAATAGCTCGACCTTGTTACATCATTCAGCGTATAGGAAAAATTCCTGTTTTTGAGAAGGTCTGTGATCGTTCCGACATTCTCAACATAAAGCTGTTTCTTAGTTTTGTCCTTGAACGTAACCATAACAACACCGGTCGGGATCTCATTGTTCTGAGTGATCGTGATTGAATCGATCACCTCATCATTCAGATCCGACTGGAATTGGCTAAACGTATACTCATCGCTTACCGGTCTCGGGCTCGTCATGAAATAGATCCCGGCAAAGACAGCTGCGATGATCAGGACATAAATTAAAATTCCTCTAAACTGTTTACCCATTCTGTTTCCTCATTTATTAACTACTCTTCTGTTATGACTCCGATATAAGGGAGGTCACGATATTTCTGATCATAATCCAGTCCCCATCCGACAACAAACGCGTCCGGAATCTCGAAGCCGATATAATCTGCATCCAGACAAACTTTTCTTCTTGCCGGCTTATCCAGAAGGACTGCGAGCTCAAAGCTTGCCGGATGTCTTTCCATGATCATCTCCGTAAGAAGATGAAGCGTCTGGCCTGTATCAACAATATCTTCTACTATAATTACATGGGCGTCCTTTACAGAACGCTCGAGGTCTTTCGTTACAAGAACACGTCCGGAGGACTCTGTTCCCGAGCCATAGCTGGAAGCCGCCATAAAGTCAATCTCCACAGGGATGCTCATTTTCTGTGCCAATTCAGTTAAGAAGAAAACGGAACCGTTTAATATTCCGACAAGAAGAACTTCCTCTCCGGCGTATTTTTCACTCAAGGCGTCCGCCATCTCTTTGATCCGGTCTCTGACATCCTGCTCTGGTATTAATACTTCAATCTTCATGCCCACGCTCTCCTTCGATTATCCTGACTATGCATGCTTTTTTTGTATCATCGGTGATCTTATGCTTTTCACTGATCCGGAATCCAATGATCCAGATCACAGATTCCGAATCTTTCAGCAGGGATATTTTTTCCCTCTCATCCAGCGGGATCTTCTCATCAATGAAAAACTTTTTCAGCGTTTTTCTGCCGCCTTTCAGAAAGATCTCATCCCCTGGGACCTTTCCCCCCACCTTAATAACGCCTAATATTTTATCATAATCAAAGGCTTTCGTATACTGGTTTTTTTCCATTAACTGAAGCCGGTTCTCTTCTGTCACATCTGTCAGACGAAAAATGACTCTTCTGCCGTCCGGAAGCAGGATACTTTTCTCTTCTTCTCCGAGTTCTTCCTTCCGGATCGTGAATTCTTCCTGTCTGGTCTCCGGCTTTTCTTTCCGGATTTGGATCTCGTCATACCTTCGCAGTGCAATAAGCTGATACGGAAGACAGATCTGTTTTCCGGACTGCATCGAAAGGAGCGACAGGACCTGCTCTACATGATCCGAAGTGATGTCTTTGCAGCTTCCGGAAGCTGACCCGATCGTTTTAAGGACGATTCGCTTCCGGATCACCGGCTCCTGCGCTTTTAGTTCCGGGATCCGCAGGACGAGATCTTCCCCGTCCCGGAAAGAGCACTCTTCCATTGCTTTTCCGGTCATCTTCTGAAGGAGCTCTTCAATCCCCCGAAGCTGATCCGCCGCTTCACAGATATGCTCCTTTGCTTTTTGATTGATCTTCTCCAGTTCCGGAAGAACGTTCAATCTCAGCAGGTTCCTCGAAGGTCC
>JAFWFQ010000033.1 GCA_017515535.1 Parasporobacterium sp.
AACAAGGACCGTGATCCATCTGTGATTGGAAAAAACCAGCAGTAATACATACATTGCAACAAAGAGTATTACTGCCAGTATCAATTGACTCATAAACTTGTTTCTTTCCTGGTAATTATTCTTCTGTCTTTATTTCTTCGGAAACAGCATCGGCTGCATCAGTTGCTGCCTCTTTTACTTCTTCTGCTGCTTCTTTGATTTCTTCTGCATTCTCAGCAGCTGCTGCTTTTGTTTCCTCTTTGAACGCATCCGCTTCGGTCTGGATTTCCGGAGCCGGAGTCATTCCTTCCGGAGCTTGGGAACGACCGCAATTGGAGCAAAACAGCGCTTCTTCCGGAAGCGGATTTCCGCAATGCTTACAGAATTTTGCAGGTGCCTTTGGAGCGGCCTCATCCTGCGGAGCCATCTCTCCCGTCGCCAATGGCGCCTGTGGAGCAGGAGGTGCGGTATAGACCGGCTCTTTTGCTCTTCTTTCTGCTTCATCATAGATCGATCCGAGGAAGCAGATCTTGGACATATAGAAATACGGGAAGGTATAGATTGCGAGGGGGAAGAAAATTCCGGTAAGAATAAACCATCCGATAAAGGAAATGACAAAACCGAAATATCTTCCGATATTCCCTGTCATGATCCGCTTACTCTTCTTTACTGCTTCCCAGCCTTTTGCATCCGGCTCCCGCATCAGGATGTACTCAACAGCTGCAAGGTAAAGGGAAAAGATGATCAGCGCAACGATTGCAGCGATTACGATCAATGCAATGATGATCACTGAAACGATAGGGATAAATGAAAAGCCAAGACCGAGTGTTGAGATCAGTCCCCAGGCTGCAAACGCAATGCCAACAAAAAATGCTTCTTTGATCAGAACACCGAGAACAATCTCCCCAAAATTCGTTTTGAATCCGTAAAGCATCTCCTTATATTCGATCTTTTCGCCATGCAGACCTTTATACAGAACATAATACAATCCGACCGTGATCGGTCCGCTAACAATATAGGTTCCAATGACCGGAACAGCAGCAGATGCTACGATCAATCCGGCAGAAGCCAGAAGAATCGCGAGGAGAGTTGGTCCCCACTGATTCCGAAACGCTTTCCCGCCTTCGATTCTTGCCTGTTTAATACTCATAATTACTCTCCGTTCTTAAAACAATATTTCGGTTACCATTTTTTGATGATTGCACTGATCCAGCGAATCTCTTCATCTTCTCTTACTTCCGTAAATCGTTTTGCGGTAACGATCTTCATTCCGCCAACGGTATTGACCAGATTAAAGAGTTCTCCTTCCGTCAGGTCGGAATAATAGCGTCCGTCCCGGATTCCTTCGAATGTTCCTTCCCGGAAGGAGACGTAAAGAACGCCTTCTTTGGTCAGGGCTTTTCGCAGCTTTGCAAACATCCGGATCAGATCCTTTTTCGCAAGGTGAAGAAGCGAAGCGCTCGCCCAGATCCCGGCATAGATCTCACGGTCATTCAGATCCAGAAAATCCATGCAGCGCACATTGATTCCGGTATAGCTTTCCGCTTTTCTGCACATCTCTTCCGATCCGTCGACGGCCGTAACATTATAGCCGTTATCCCGGAAATACTTCGTATCTCTTCCGGAACCGCAGCCCAGATCCAGGATTCTCGCACCAGTTGAAAGATATTTCAGGAAAAACCGGTACTGCGCATCCATATCCGCGCTGATCGTCCGCTCATAATAAGAATCCGCATTTGCATTATAAAAAGCAATCGTCGGGTTCCCTTCCTCCTCTTCTTCCGGAGTATCCTCTTCTTTTACCGGTTCCGGCTCCTGAAGAAGATCTGTCAGTTCCAGCTGTTTATCGATTCCGTCCCCCGGAAAAGAATCATCCGTGATCTCATCCGGAACAGCTTCCGGCAGAAGTTCCTCATTTAAAAAGCTATCTAATTCATTTTCTAAGTACATATCATCCATGATTCAGCTCTCTTATATATTCGAATCGTCAATACTACAGTTAATATTATAGAACAAGTACAAAAGAAAAACAAATCCTACGACAGCCTATATTCTTGCAACTCCGGTATCGCGGGCAGCTTTTGCCACGGCCTCCGCAACTGCCTTTCCGACACGCGGATCAAAGGCCTTCGGAATAATATATTCTTCGTTCAACTCCTCTTCGGAGATCAGATCCGCAAGTGCAAAAGAAGCTGCAACTTTCATCTCTTCATTGATCTTCTTTGCCCGGACATCAAACGCTCCCCGGAAGATTCCCGGGAAGGCAAGAACATTGTTGATCTGGTTCGGGAAATCCGACCGTCCGGTACTTACGATCCTTGCACCGCCTGCTTTTGCTTCATCCGGGAAGATCTCAGGGACCGGATTTGCACATGCAAAAACGATTGCGTCCTCAGCCATCGTCCCAACCATGTCCTTTGTTAACATTCCGGGAGCAGAAACACCAATAAAAACATCGGCGCCCTTTACGACATCCGCAAGCGTCCCCTGGATCATTTGCGGATTTGTGATTTCGGCAATTGCCTTTTTCGCATCATTTAATCCTTCTCTGCCCTGATAGATTGCTCCTTTCCGGTCGCACATCGTAATATCTTTGATTCCAAAGTGTAAAAGCAGCCGCGTGATTGCCGTTGCTGCTGCTCCGGCTCCGCTGACTGCGATCCGGATCTCTTCCTTTTGTTTTCCGACAACTTTTAACGCATTGATCAGGCCGGCCAGCGTAATTACCGCAGTACCATGCTGGTCGTCATGGAAAACCGGGATATCACATTTTTCTTTCAGTTTATCCTCGATCTCAAAACACCTCGGAGCCGCAATATCCTCCAGATTGATCCCTCCGAAGCTTCCGGAGATCAGATAGACCGTATTTACAAACTCATCGACATCATGGGTCTTAATGCATAACGGGAAGGCATCGACTCCGCCGAATTCCTTAAACAGAACACATTTGCCTTCCATTACCGGCATCCCTGCTTCCGGGCCGATATCTCCCAGCCCTAAAACGGCGCTTCCATCGGTAATGACCGCACAAAGATTCCATCTCCTTGTCAATTCATAAGACTGATCGATCTCTTTCTGGATCACAAGACAAGGCTCCGCTACACCGGGTGTATAGGCAAGCGAGAGGTCTTTATCCCCCTTGACCGGAACTCTGGATACAACTTCAATTTTTCCCTGTCTTTCGTAATGTAATGCCAGGCTTTCTTCTGCAATTGTCATGTTGTTTTCCTCTCTTTTTATCAACTTACGGAGCAAGCACGGGTCAAAGGAATCCTTTATCATTTTTCTCAGCAGGACTGAACAACTTCCATCGTTCTGTTCCCTGAGATCTCATACATTTCAGCAACTTCCGCCGACTGATACATGATCTCGGCAAGGCTTCTGTCCCAGAATTCATATTCTCCCGCACGCGGTCCTTCATCATAAATTCTAACGATATATATTTTTTTCATACTGCACCTCATTTCATATCTATGACTTTTCGCTGCAGTATAACAATACTCCTTTAACTGTCCAATAAAACTCCCTAGGTCTTTTTCAGAACGCTGCTGCGACCTCCCACGCCGTAATGATCCCAAGCAGTTTTTCGGTTCGTTTTCCGTGTTCTGTCACAAAGATCATTCCGATCTTTTCTCCCTTTTTGGAAGCTTCTTCAAAAACATCGCTCAACTCATCGACCGGCGTATTCCAATCGGTAAATAAAAACCGTTCTTTTTCCTGATTATCCAGATCCAATTCCTTTTCGATCTCTGAAAAAGTCGATTCCTCCGTAAGATGATACTCACCGGAGATCGTACACCGGATCCATCGATTATCACTGAACACTCCGATCACTCGACCGTCTTCCAGGATCGGAAGATGGGAGACCGTCCTCTGATACATTTCACGCACAGCAGCAAAAATCTGATCCGTCTTGCTGCAACAGAAAACATCCGCTCTTTTGACCATAATGTTTTCCGCAATGGACGGATGACTGACCCGGTCAATCGTTTTTTTCAAAAGCTCGATCATTGCCTCCGTCGGCTCAACCGCATACCCATCTCCGATCCGCGGCCGGTGGGCCAGAAGATTCCGGACATCCCGGATATAATCCAGTTCTGACCGGATATGTTTGAATTCCGGTCTCCGCATAACTCTTGAGATAACGCCGCCTCCGCTCTGGATCTCATAAGTATTCGAAGCAACAGATTCCAGTTCCCTGTAAAGATCAAGAAACTCTTCAGTCCTGTTCATGCCTTTTCCTTTCAAACTTTAACAAACTATGAAACGGCAGCTTCCTTGATCACTTCCACTGCTTTTTCCAGAACAACCATCGGAATATTCAGTGCAGGAAGCAGACGGACTTTATCCTTCGCCGTAAGACAAAGGACGCCTTTTTCCATACAGGCAGCGACAACTTCTCCTGCCGGCTTTTCCGTCTTGATCCCAATCATCAGTCCGAGACCGCTGACGCTTTCAATTCCGGGCGCGCCCTCAAATGACTGAAAGATAAACGCGCTCTTTGCTTTGACCTGGTCTAACAGCTCCCGGTCGATCCGGCTGATGATACTTATCGCGGCAGCCGCACAGACCGGATTGCCGCCGAAAGTGCTTCCGTGGTCACCCGCTCCGAGGATATCCTGCATTTTTTCATTCATCAGGGTTGCCCCCATCGGGAGACCGCCCGCAAGGCCTTTTGCCGTAGAAACAATATCCGGCTCAAGCGCAAAATTCATATAAGCATAAAGTTCTCCGGTCCGTCCGTTACCGGTCTGGACTTCATCAATGATCAACGGAATATCATTTTCTTTGACAAATTGAGAAAGTGCTTCCAGATATTCTTTCTCCAGCGTATTAACGCCGCCTTCTCCCTGTACGCATTCGATCATGATCCCGGCGATCTGCGTCGTTTCCGCAAGTTTCTTCAGCTGTTCGATATCATTTGCGTCGACATGTTCAAACCCCGGGGTCAGAGGCTGAAAGAGCTCATGGAAATGATCCTGTCCGGTCGCTGCAAGCGTTGTCAGCGTTCTTCCGTGAAAACTGTTCCGGAGCGTTACGATCGTAAAGCAGTCCGGTCCTTTTTTCTCAGCCGAATATTTTCTCGCGACCTTGATCGCGCATTCATTTGCTTCCGCCCCGGAATTGGAGAAGAAGACCTTCTTCATTCCGGTCCGTTCGCAAAGCATCTGTGCCAGTTTTACACAGGGTTCCGTATAATAAAGATTGGAGGTATGCTGAACCTTTTCGATCTGGTCTTTTACGGCTTCCTGCCACTGCTCATCGGCTATACCGAAACTCGTGACGGCGATTCCAGATCCGAGATCAATGTATTCTTTTCCGTTCGTGTCTTTCACGACCGATCCCTTTCCGGAGATGATCTCAACAGGAAAACGTTTATAAGTTCCGGCTACATATTTTTGATCGATATCTGTAATACTCATTTTAGTTCTATCCTTTTTCTAAATCTGTCTGTTTCTGAAAAATCCTTCGGACTAAACACTCTGACGGATCCTGGTTCCAGCACCTTCGTCAGTCAGAAGTTCCATCAGGATCGCATGAGGAACGCGTCCGTCAAGAATTACAACACCGTTCACTCCCATTTCGGTCGCACTGATACAGCAGTCGACCTTCGGGATCATTCCGCCGGAGATCACACCGGAATCGTAAAGACCCTTTGCTTCCTCCACGGTCAGTTCCGGGATCAGAGAATCCGGATCTTCCGGATCTTCCATAATGCCTGAGATATTGGTCATCAGGATAAACCGTTCCGCATTCAGGGCACCCGCGATATAGGCTGCTGCCGTATCTCCATTAATATTATAAGTATTTCCTTCCTGATCACAACCCACTGTCGAAATGACCGGAATATAATTTCCCTCGAGAAGCCCCTCGACCGGCTCAATATTGATATTCGTAATATCTCCGACAAATCCAAGGCGCTCGTCTTTAAAGGTCGCTTCGATCAAATGACCGTCCGTCCCGGACATACCGATTGCTCTTCCGCCTTTGACCGCAAGAAGATTGACAAGATTCTTGTTCATTTTTCCGGAAAGAACCATCTGAACGATATCGATCGTTTCTTCATCCGTTACCCTGAGGCCATCAACGAACTCGGATTTCTTTCCCATTTTTTCCATCATTTTACTGATTTCCGGTCCGCCGCCGTGAACAAGAACGACTTTTACGCCAATGGCCCAGAGAAGAACGATATCCTCCATGACCTGCTCTCTCATATGTTCATCTGTCGCCGCGTTTCCGCCGTATTTGATCACTACGACTTTCCCGACATACTTCTGGATATAAGGAAGTGCCTGTAAAAGGACTTCTGCTCTGTCCATATTTGATAAGTGTTTTGTCATATGATTCTCCTGCTTTCTCAAATAATCTATAGAATGATAGGAACCTGTCTGATCAGGTCCGGTAATCCCCGTTGATCTTAACATAATCATAGGTCAGGTCACAGCCCCAGGCCGTGGAAGACTCCTCTCCGCTCTTCAGGTCGACCAGAATATTGATCTCGTCCTGAAGCAGGATTTCCTTTGCTTTCTCTTCCGAGAAGTCGACTGCTTTTCCGTCTTTGCAGACATTGATCCTTCCTGCTTTGCTTTCAAAATCCACATCGATCTTTTCGATGTCGACCTGTGCCCCGGAATAGCCGATCGCGCAGAGGACACGTCCCCAGTTCGCGTCAGCACCAAACATCGCCGCCTTTAACAAACTGGAACAGATCACGCTCTTTGCGACTGCTTTCGCGGTCTCTTTATCTTTTGCCCCAGTTGTATGGCATTCCAAAAGCTTTGTTGCGCCCTCACCGTCCGCAGCGATCATCCGGCAGAGATGGACCGTAACCGTATTTAAGGCTTTCATGAAGGTCTCAAAGTCTTCCCCTTCCGAGACGATCTCCGGATTTTCCGCAAGTCCGTTGGAAAGGACAATGACCATGTCGTTCGTTGAAGTATCCCCGTCAATACTGATCATATTAAATGTTTCCGCGATATCGCTTGATAACGCTTTCTGAAGCATCTCCGGAGCGATCGCGACGTCAGATGTAATAAAGACGAGCATCGTTGCCATATTCGGATGGATCATTCCGCTGCCTTTTGCGATCCCGCCGATCCTGCAGGTTTTCCCGCCGATTTCAAACTCGACCGCAACGGATTTTTTCACGGTATCCGTTGTCATGATCCCTTCATTTGCCAGTTCGCTTCCGTTGTCATTCAGGCCTTCTGCCAGTTCCGGAATTCCTCCAGCGATCGGAGTAATATCCAGAGGCTGGCCGATCACGCCGGTCGACGCAACAACAACATCTTCCGGACGGATCCCGGTCGCTTCCGCAAGAAGGTTTGCCGTCTCGACCGCAACTTCCTTTCCGTTCGGGTTACAGGTATTTGCGTTCCCGCTGTTACATATGATCGCCTGTGCCTTTCCGTCGGAAATATGCTGCTTTGTAACAGCAATCGGTGCACCTTTGACCAGATTCGTTGTATAGACCGCAGCACAGGAGGCCGGGACCTTACTCATGATCAAAGAAAGATCCCGTTTATCTTTATTCTTACGGATCCCGCAGCGTATTCCATTTGCCTGAAATCCTTTTGCAGCGCATACGCCGCCATCAATTATCTTCATGTAGTTCTTTTCCTTTCTGTCGCTTTTTATACAATCAGTCCGGTCGTCTCATCAATCCCGAGAACAATGTTCATATTCTGGATCGCAGCTCCGGAAGCCCCTTTTCCGAGGTTGTCAAACCGGGAGACGAGCAGGATCCGCTCCTCGTTTCCGAATACACTGATCTCCATATCATCTCTTCCGGCAAACGCGTTCGCGGTCAAATATCCGTTTTCATCCGCACCTTCCTGAAAATGGACCAATCCGTTTTTGTAATAGTCCTGATAAGCCTCGCTGAGTTCTTTGACTGTTGCCTTCGTCATATCGGAAGTCAGAGCCACAACGGCCTCCATACCGCATGGAAAATCTGCTACGATCGGACAAAAGACCGGAGCCTTTAAAAGTCCTGTTACCGCGGTCATCTCCGCAAGATGTTTATGGCTCTGGCTCAGGCCGTACAATCTCGGAGCGTTCAGCGGCTCTGTTTTTGCGGTTTCATATTCCGCGATCATCTTCTTTCCCCCGCCGGTATAACCGGTCAGAGAAAGGCAGGAAAGCTGTACGTCTTTTGCGATGATACCGTACTCCGTTAACGGCGCTGCCAAAGAAATAAAACCGCTGGCATGACAGCCCGGATTCGCGATCCGTTTCGAATTTCTTATTTTTTCACGCAGGCCTGCGACCTCCGGAAATCCGTAAGCCCAGCCTTCTGTTGTCCGGTGTGCCGTGGAAGTATCAATGATACAGGTATCGGAGCCTTCCGCAAGAATCGCGGCTTCTTTTGCCGCATCATCAGGAAGGCAAAGGAATGCGATATCCGCTCCGAAGATCGCGTCCTTTCTTGCCGCCGGGTCCTTCCGGTTCTCTTCCGAAAGTGTTATCAGCGAAAGGTCCTCTCTTCCGCTTAACCGTTCATAGATCCGAAGTCCGGTCGTCCCGGCACTTCCGTCAATAAATACTTTTTTCATAAGTCTTCTGTTTCTCTCCAATTCTAGTTGATCAATGCACGAACTGCTGCAATCTGTTTTTCTACCGACTCCACCGAAGTCCCGCCTTCACTGATCCGCTTTTCCGCACAAGCCTTAAGGTCAACTGCATCAAAAACATCTTCTTCAAAGAGCGGTGAGTACTTCTTGTATTCTTCAAGCGGAAGCGTCTCAAGAACGAGTCCTTTTTCCATGCATTCCGCAACGATCTGTCCCGAGATCTTATAGGCGGTACGGAACGCTTCGCCCTTCTTTACCATATAGTCGGCGAGATCCGTTGCATTGATAAAACCTTTCTGTGCCGCTTTCAGCATGTTATCCGGCCGTGCTTTCATGGACTCGATCATTCCGGAAAATACGGTCAGGCAGTTTTTCACGGTTTCGCAGGCATCAAAGATTCCTTCTTTGTCTTCCTGCATATCCTTGTTATAAGCCAGCGGAAGCCCCTTAAGGACCGTAAACAGACCGATCATATCCCCATAGACTCTACCCGTCTTTCCGCGGACCAGTTCCGCCATATCCGGGTTCTTTTTCTGCGGCATGATCGAGGATCCGGTCGTAAAAGCATCCGAAAGCTCGATAAATTTAAATTCCCAGGAAGACCATAAAACGATCTCCTCGCTGAATCTTGAAAGATGCATCATTAAGATCGAAAGCGCACCGGAAAGTTCCAGGGCAAAATCCCGGTCCGAAACACCATCCATCGAATTCATGCAGATTCCGTCGAATCCCAGTTTTTCCGCCTCAAATCCGCGGTCGGTCTGATATGTTGTCCCGGCAAGGGCGCAGCTTCCGATCGGAGAGAGATTCATTCTCTTCCTGCAGTCTGACAGCCTGTCGAGGTCACGCAGGAACATCTGCGTATAAGCCATCAGGTGATGTCCGAAGGTTACAGGCTGAGCTCTCTGAAGATGCGTATACCCCGGCATGATCGTATCTTTATAGGCTTCTGCTTTCTCCGTTACGATCACGATCAGTTTTTTCAGGATCTCTGAAATCTCATCGATCTCGCTGCGCAGGTACAGTCTGAGATCAAGTGCGACCTGATCGTTCCTGCTTCTTGCCGTATGAAGCTTTTTTCCGACATCGCCGATCCGTTCCGTAAGGACCTGTTCCACAAACATATGGATATCCTCACAATCGGGATCGATCTTAAGTTCTCCGCTTTCGAGATCCCTTAAGATCCCCTGAAGTCCTTCGATCAGGGTCTCTGCATCCGCTTCCGAAATAATCCCTTTACTACCAAGCATGGCAGCATGTGCCATGCTGCCTTCTATGTCCTGTTTATACATTTTACAGTCAAAGGAAATGGAGGAATTAAAATCATCCGCGATCTTTGCCGTTTCGCCGGAAGTTACACCGGCCCACATCTTCGCCATAGTGATACCTCTTACTTTTTAAAAACCCGTGTGCTGCGAAAGGAACGATTCGCAGCACACTTGATTCTTTTTATTACTTCTGATTTTTAGCGTCGACCATTGCCTGGACTTTGATCGGAAGGCCGAACAGGTTGATAAATCCTGCGGAATCTTTCTGGTCATAATCACTCTCTCCAAAGGTTGCGATCTCTTCGCTGTAGAGGGAGTAATCGCTCCATACACCAGCTTTGATAATATTGCCCTTATATAATTTCAGTTTGACTTTACCGGTCACCTTTTCCTGCGTCTTATCGACGAATGCGGAAAGGGCTTCCCGAAGCGGGGTGAACCACTGTCCGTTATAAACGACCTCCGCAAAGGTAATGGCAAGTTTTTGTTTCTCATGAAGCGTATATTTATCAAGACAGATGCTCTCTAATGCCTCGTGCGCACGGTAAAGGATCGTTCCTCCCGGAGTCTCATAGACGCCGCGGCATTTCATTCCGACAAGACGGTTCTCAACGATATCGATGATTCCGATCCCGTTTGCTCCACCAAGCTCGTTCAGCTTTAAGATAATATTTTTCGCGCTCATCTTCTCCCCGTCTAATGCGACCGGAATGCCCTGCTCAAAATCCAGGGTCACATAGGTCGGCTCATCCGGTGCCGCAAACGGAGAAACGCTCATCTCCAGGAACCCCTCTTTATCTAAATCCGGTTCGATCCCCGTATCTTCAAGCTCCAGTCCCTCGTGGGAAAGGTGCCATAAGTTCTTGTCTTTGGAATAGTTGGTTTCACGATTGATCTTAAGCGGGACATTATGAGCTTCCGCATAATCGATCTCTTCTTCACGGGATTTCAGATCCCACTCACGCCACGGTGCAATGATCGGCATGTTCGGTGCAAAATGTCTGATCGCAAGTTCAAAACGGATCTGGTCATTTCCCTTTCCGGTACATCCGTGGCAGATCGCGTCCGCGCCTTCTTTGACCGCAATATCAACCAGTCCTTTTGCGATACACGGACGAGCCGTACTCGTTCCGAGAAGATAGTCTTCATAGATCGCGCCTGCTTTCATCGTCGGAATAATATAATCATCAACATATTCCTCGGTCAGATCTAAAATATAAAGCTTGGAAGCGCCGGTCTTGATCGCTTTTTCTTCCAGACCCTCCAGCTCGTCTGCCTGGCCGACGTTTCCGGAAACAGCGATGACTTCACAGTCATTATAGTTTTCCTTCAACCACGGAATAATGATCGAGGTATCGAGACCGCCTGAGTATGCAAGTACAACTTTTTTGATATCTTCTTTTTTCATGATTCGCACTTCCTTTATGTTTTTTTATTTTGTTCGCTATTATACAACTTTTTCAGGAATTGTATACACTTTTTTGCATAAAAATTCAATTTTATGCATAATATTCGTTGTTTATTCATTAATATGCAAGTTTTTGTGCATATTTTCACCCGGCCTGGAGGGGTTTGTACGTTATAGCCTGCTCCCGGGTTCATGAACTTTTGTATTTTACCACTTTCTACTAATAATAGAAACTGTTTTTTTCGGACTCTCCGCATGGTTTTCTTACTCTCTGTGCGGATTAGCGCAGGCCGGAGCAAATGTCGTCTCCCGCGAAGAAGCGATGCGCTGTGATATCATCACGGATGTAAAGCTCGGAGACGCAGATTATCTGGACGAATTAGAAGATGACAAGATCCTTTTCGGATGGGCTCACGCGGCACAGAGCGTTGATTTTACAAGTAAATGTCTGGAAAAGAATCTGACTGTAATCGCATGGGAAGAAATCTTCGAAGACAAAAGATATATCTTCTACCGCAACCGTGAGGTTGCAGGCGAGGCTGCGATCCTTCAGGCTTTCTGTCATTACGGAAAGATGCCTTATGACTGTAAGGTGGCGATTATCGGCAACGGCCAGACAGCAAAAGGCGCGATGCGGATCCTTCATGGACTCGGCGCGACGATTGACGTTTACGGACGTAAACTGGAAACATTGTTCCGCAAAAAAATGTATGATTATGACGTTATCGTAAATTGCGTAATGTGGGATATTTCCCGGAAAGATCATCTGATCTACAAAGAAGATCTGAAGAAGATGAAAGCGAATTCCATGATCATCGACGTAAGCTGTGATCCGTATCTTGGCATCGAGACTTCCCATGCAACAACGATCGACGACCCGGTCTACGAAGTCGACGGCGTCATCCACTACTCGGTCGATAACACCCCGGCCATGTTCCCATTTACCGTAACAAAAGTTTTAAGCGAAGGGTGCGCACGGATCTTTGATGATGTGATCGAGGATAATTACACGGAACCGCTGAAGACCGCGATCGTGATCGACAAGGGCCATATCGTAAGCGACAGCGTCCGTTCCTTCTGCGAAGCAAGAGGACTGTTCTGCAAATGAGTCAAAAGGGCCGGTTCTTTTGATCTTCGGTTTATCTTTGCGCCTTCTTTCTCACAAAGATTATTACGCCTGCAATAATGATCACACCGGCAGCAACCGCAATATATACGCCATAAGGAATTCTTTTGCTGGCGCTTCCACCGCCCCCAGAAAGTTCCGGATTTTTATTTGTTCCTTTGTTTCGTTCCCATAGTTCTTCATAGGTATATTCTGCTTCAGTTACATCAAAATACTCATCAGACCCACGCTTCTTAACAGTAAGATTCCCTGATTCATCATATGTCAAAAAATCAACTGCAACAATTATTATTTCATCCTTGCCAGTCTCAGTCTTGTTACCGGTAAAACAAACTGCATTCATCAATGATTCCGGATTAATCCAACTTACAAAGTATATCTCTGCATTATGAATATTCTTATATTCTAAATAGCTTTCCATTTTCCTTCTATAGTCCAAAGTCGAGTCCTGTGGATCATCCGGAACGCTTACCTCTGTTACACACCACTTGCCGGCACGTTCCAAAATCCATTCTTTTTCCTCATCGTTTAGGTTAACCTCAGGATTCAATTCACTTCCTTTTGCAATTGTCAAAAAGACGGTTTCATGTTCCCTATAGATTGGCATATAGTATGCATATATTGAGCTGTCAAGAAACTCCTTTAATGAATCAGCTGTTATCTCCTCTCTTTCGAAAAAAGCCGGTATAGCATCAATAAATAATTTATATGTCTGACTTAAATCAATATCTTCCTCTGATATAATACCATCTTGGAATGTTGTCAGATTTGCTCCCTCAGCAATAAATTCGAGATCTTCTAATTCTCCTCCTGCGGTATCCATACCCGCAAAGTAATTATCAGATTCACCAAAAACAGAGACGGTATTCATTATTATAAAAACAATCAGTAAAAAACAAATAATGCTCTTTTTCATAGAATATCCTTTCTCAAGCCTTGTCTGTCATTATACGTTCTTATTAAAACAAAACGTCCAAGTAATAATCATTAACTCTAATTAATGTTTGTATAACTAATAGCTAAAGCCCAACTTCCTATACCCGATTTTATCTGTGTTCCATTTTTTAAATCGCTATATGGATAATACTCACTGGCACAACTATACCACGGATCAATAATATAAATAGAATTAGGCCCATGCATATAACCAGCTCCAACTACCATGTGTGTCTTTCCGTTATTCCAATTCATTCGGATAATAAAAGGCCTGTTTCCGTTGATCTGAGAAACTGCTTCACTATATGGAAAATCATCAATATCACTAAATGCTCCAATTTTCGAGAAATCCGATGCATAGTACAAGGCTTGATTTGTCTCCCAATCACAACCTCCTTCATCTATAATCTGATGTTTTACATACAGAACAACATCACTTTGACTTTTTGTTGAATTAGTTTGATATTTTCCAACCATGACCGCACACGCTGCCCAACACCAATGATCTTTTTCTTGCTGCTGTCTGGGTATCAGTATTCTGGTTGAACGTAAACGGCCTGTAGGATAGAATTCGTATTTTCTCGATGACTGATACAGGATACTGGTCCTCATGGATCCGTTGTCATTAAAAAAATACCATGATCCATTTAAATATTGCCAGCCTATACACATCACTCCGTTCGGGGCAAAGTAATAAGTATTATCATTTATTATATGCCATCCTGTATACATCCTTCCGTTTGAAGCAAAGTAATACCAATAGTTATTTATTTCCTGCCAACCGATGCACATTACTCCATTTGGAGCAAGGTAATACCAGTAGGAATTGATCTGCAGCCAGCCGGTCTGCATCCATCCGTCAGGATCAAAATGATACCAGTATCCATTAATACATTCCCAGGCATTTGTTGTATAGGTCCCATCAGTATGCCTGTACCACCATCTTCCATCTGATGCCTGTATCCATTCTCCTTCGATCTGGGCAGGCGGATCCGCATATACAACAAAAGAATGAACACTTCCCGTGACAAGCAAAAAAGACATGAGCAATACTGCCACACGTCTTAATTAATACACTCTCTTTTGATTCTTCATATGATTTTTCCTATACTTTCAAGAGAAACAACACTATTTCAAGTTAGAGTCAAGAAGCACACTGCATTTATTCTTATACAAATATTGCATTAATACAGCCTGTGTGTCAACGCCGAGCCACGTATCCTTGGAAATTTGTCAGACATTTTAAAAAAGAACCGTCCCTTTTGACTCATTAATACTTCAGGAGTTCGTTGAAGACTTTGATCGCGTACCGGTCCGTCATTCCTGAAATATAATCAATGATCGCACTGACATACAGTTCCTTTGTTTCAAGGGTTCCGTAGATCTTCCGGTTTTTGCAGGCATTGGCTCTGTCTTTTAAGCTGCCATCCGGAACATAGATCGCTTTACAATACTCTGCCAGCCATCCTTCAAAGGATTCGATCGTATCCGGGCGGTAAACTTTCTCTTCCGCCAGGTTTTCCCATATATGCACCGGATCGTAAAGATCATAAAGCGATTCAAAGATCTGGTTGATCAGAAGTTCTGAGTATTCCTGATACGGCAAAAACCGCTTGTTCCGGTAGATATATTTGAGGTTGAATTCTTTGATCTCATCAAGCTGACGGCTGAATTTGTCACTTAAACAAATCCCCTTTTCCGGGCTTGAGTTTTCACAGATATCCTGGATCAGGTTATACATGATGACCGTCGTATTCATGACGCGCTCGTCGTTTGCCCTGGCAAGTTTTAAAAGCTGCTGTTTTCCTTCCTCATCAATAAATCCAAGGCTGATGGCGTCCTCAATATCCCGGCCGACATAAGCGATCTTATCCGCGATCTTTACAACACAGCCTTCCCAGGTTGCCGGCTGATACTGTCCCGGTTCCTGAAAATCAGAAAGGTCGATCAGCTCATTTCTCGGATGAAGTCCGTTCTGGTCAAGTTCTCCGCAGTGGGAAATGATCCCATCCCTGACCGCATAGGTCAGACCAAGGTTTTTCATCTCATTATAGCTGTTCGCAAGAAGTTCGACGTCATCGACAAAATGCAGTCCGTTTTTCTCATGCCAGAAACTCTCTCCGAGATACTTCCGGCTGATCTGGTCAAGAACTCTTTCTCCGTGATGGCCAAAAGGCGCATGCCCGATATCATGTCCGATCGAAATTGCTTTTGTCAGTTCTGTATTCAGCCCAAGATTTCCCGCGATCGTTCCGCTGACCGATTCGACGTGGGTGACATGTTCCATCCTGGTACAGATATGATCTTTATCAATGTTAAAGAAGACCTGTGTTTTATGTTTCATGCGCCGGAAACCGCGTGAATGAAGGATCCTGGTATAATCCCTTGCAAACGGACTTCTTACATCGCCCGGCCGGTCATCGAGTTGTCCGTTCCGTGCGATCAGCTGTTCCCAGTTTTTATTTTGCGGGACTACTGCGAATTCACTGAAAATACCCATGTTACCTTTTCTTTTAACCTCAAATCTTTCCTTGATAGCCTCTTTGTTTTCTGATTATAGCATGGATCTGCGCACAGCTCACTCTGCATCAATGGTTGAGATATCCGGGATCAGTTCTTCCAGGATATCCAGCATGATCCGGACGGTATCGAGCGAGGTAAAGATCGTGACGCCGTTCTGGACGGCGCACTGGCGCATCGCAACACCGTTAATATAATGAACGCCGGAAAGGATCGCACGCGTATTGATAATATAGCTGACTCTGCCGGAGCGGATAACATCCAGGATCTCCTCGCTTCCCTCAGACAGATTCGGGTGTTTCTGGCAGCGGATCCCGCTTTCTCTGATCACATCCGCTGTCATCGTTGTCGCTTCAATATTAAAGCCGAGATCATAAAACCGGCGGACCAGAGGCAGGGTCTCTTCCTTATCCTCATCCGCGACCGTAACAAGAACGCTTCCCCGTTCCTTTACAGTGACGCCTGCTGCCAACAGGGATTTATACAGCGCCCTGTTTAAACGGACATCATATCCGATCGCTTCCCCTGTCGATTTCATTTCCGGAGAAAGGTACGCATCCATTCCGTCAAGTTTCTGGAACGAGAAGGCCGGTGCCTTTACATACCACCGTTTGCTCTCCTTTGGCCTCAGATCTGTTACGCCCTGGTCTTTCAGACTCTCACCGAGCATGACCCGCGTCGCGATCGTAACAAGATTACAGTTCGTTGATTTTGAAAGGAACGGAACACTTCTCGATGCTCTCGGGTTGACCTCGATCACATAAACATGTTCTTCATTATCAACGATAAACTGAATATTGAACAATCCCTTGATCCCGATCTTAAGGCCAAGCCGGCTCGTATAATCCGCGATCGTATCCTTGACCTTTTCAGAAATCGAAAACGGCGGATAGACACTGATACTGTCACCGGAATGAACGCCTGTCCGTTCGACAAGTTCCATGATTCCCGGGAGAAAAACTTCTTCTCCATCACAGATCGCATCGATCTCGACTTCTTTTCCAACGACATATTTATCGATCAAAACAGGTTTATCTTCATCTACTTCGACCGCGTTCTTTAAATATTTGCGAAGCATCGTTTCGTTCGCGACGATCTCCATCGCCCGTCCTCCAAGAACAAAGCTCGGCCGGACAAGGACCGGATAACCGATCCGCTCCGCAGACCGGACGCCGTCTTCTAAATTCGTGACAGCCTCTCCCTGCGGATTCGGGATCCCGAGTGAGATGATCAGCTCGTTAAACAGATCCCTGTCTTCCGCCTTATCGATCGCTTCTTTATCCGTTCCGATGATCTTGACACCTCTTCCGGTTAACGGAGCCGCAAGATTGACCGCGGTCTGGCCTCCCAGCGTCGCGATCACTCCCTCTGGTTTTTCCAGGTGGATGATATTCATAACATCTTCAACCGCTAAAGGCTCAAAATAGAGTTTATCCGCTGTCGTATAATCGGTTGAAACCGTTTCCGGGTTATTGTTTATTACGATCGCCTCATATCCGGCTTCCCGGATCGTACGGAGCGCATGGACGGTCGAATAATCAAATTCCACACCCTGCCCGATGCGGAT